>JAPWUY010000037.1 GCA_028275295.1 Thermodesulfobacteriota bacterium
CGGTCGTGTACGGGCTCAATAAGACCCTTTCTGTAGGGAGGTACCATCCCTTTGCTCCGGACATGATGAACAGCCGAACCGGAATGGAGTTCGTCTCCTTTTCCTTGATGCTCTCTTACAAATGGTGAAGGGGAATCCAAAGCAAGCAAGGGACGGGCTCGACTCCATGAGAGGATCAAAGGACCACCGGTTCCTTCGCCGGAAAGCTTCCTGTGGAGACTCACGGCCATGATCGATAGACTACAGAAAGCGGCCAAGTTCATAGAAGGCAAGTTGGTGATATTCGTTCTGGCGGCTATTGTGACGGGAATAGGGTTCGGATGGTGGCTTCCCTCGGCGGCGAAAGGCTTGAAAGGGTACACCACGGTATCCCTTTTCGTCATGTTATTTCCCATGATGATAGGGTTGCGAATAGAGGAAGTGGGTAAGGCCTTTGCCAGGCTCAAGCCCACAAGCTCCTCCATGCTGTTCAATTTTGTGCTCTCTCCTCCCCTTGCTGCCCTTCTGGCTCGCATATTCCTGCATGACAGGCCGGATTTCGCCGTGGGCCTCATACTGACCGGAACAGTTCCATGTGCGGGGATGGTGGCCGGCTGGACTGGGTACGCCAAGGGGAACGTGGCGTTGGCTCTCGTGATTGTGGCCCTTAGCCTTCTTCTTAGCATCGTCCTCGTGCCTTTTTGGATGCCCATATTGGCGGGTGTATATGTGCAAATCAATGCCTGGGGCATGTTCAAGGAGATACTGGTGGCCGTGGTGGTCCCCTTGATCTTGGGCGATCTAACAAGAAGGGCCATAATTCGGAAATGGGGGCAAGGGGGTTTCATGAAATTGAAACCCATTTTGCCAGGTGTTTCCATGTTGGGGATGTATTCCATTGTCTTCATCTCCGTGGCGTTGGAGGCCCACAACATTGTTCAGAACCCGGATTACTTCCTGGTGATCCTCGCGCCCTTGGCCCTGTTCTATGCGAGTCTTTTTTGTAGCGCGGTCGTTTTCTCCCATCTGGCTGGGTTCTCTTATGAGGACATGGTGGCCTTTGCATACGGCACTGCGGGGAAAAATATCTCTATAGCCCTTGCCCTTGCCATTCTGTTCTTCAGCCCCCTGACCGTGTTCGTCTTGGCCCTCAAACCCGTCATTCAGATCGCTTTCATGGCTGGTTTCCTCCGCCTGACCCCAAGGCTGGAGAGGTGGTTTCCCCACGAGGCCAGGGCAAAGACCGTCACCCAGGTATTGACTCGGTGAAAAAACAAGAGTATATTCCTAAGTAGGCATGAAGTTGGAGGAGGTCATGAGCACCCGTTACTATGAAAAAAAAGCGGCTATTCTCAAGGCCTTGGCCCAGCCCACGCGCCTCAGGATCCTGGACATGCTCAAGGAGGGTGAGAGGTGCGTGTGCGAGATGTACCCCGAGCTGGGCCAGGAGCAACCCAATATCTCCAAGCACCTCAACCTCATGAAGCAGGCCGGTATCCTGGATTCCCGCAAGGAGGGCCTGAGGGTGATCTACTGGATCAAGAATCCGGAGGTGCTGGAGATCCTGCGCCATGCGGAGGAGATCCTCAGGAAAGAGGCCCACGAGGCCTACAAAGCGGTGCAGGTAGCTTGAGGTAACGAGCGCCGGTAAATACCAGGTGGCCGCGAGATCCTAGAGCGGCCCCGAAGGGGAGGTTTACGTTGAAAGAGAGATACAAGTTCCTGATACTGGTTCTGGGCTTCATCGGAGCCTACTATGTTCCTTTCGAGAACGAAAAGGTGAGGCAGGCTGGGCTCGAGGCCTTCTTGATGCTCCAGGAATATGCCAGGGAGCACGTTCTCACCTGTCTTGTGCCGGCATTCTTCATAGCGGGGGCCATAGGAGTTTTCGTGTCCCAGGCGGCTGTCCTGAAGTACTTCGGGGCAGGGGCCAAGAAGATCCTCTCCTACTCAGTGGCCTCCGTCTCAGGGACCATCCTGGCTGTGTGTTCCTGCACGGTGCTTCCTCTTTTCGCCGGGATCTACATGAGAGGGGCTGGCATTGGGCCTGCAACCGCATTTCTTTACTCGGGGCCGGCCATAAACGTCTTGGCCATAGTGCTCACGGCCAGGGTCCTGGGCTGGCAGCTGGGTCTTGCAAGGGCGGTAGGCGCAGTGCTTTTTGCCTTCGTCGTGGGGCTGGCCATGAACTTCATCTACAGAAAAGAAGAGCAGGAGAAGGCCGCCGGTCAGCTCATGTTCCCCGAAGAGGAGGAGAAAACAAGACCCCTCTGGAAAGAGGTCCTGTACATGGCTACCTTGGTTGGCATCCTCATCTTCGCTGCCTGGGGGAAGCCCAAAGAGCCTGTGGGCTTCTGGATGGCGGTATGGGAGGTGCACTGGTACATAACAGCCGCACTTCTGGGTCTGCTGGCCCTGGAGCTCTGGGCATGGTTTCGAAAAGAGGAGATCACCTCCTGGGTGGATGCCACCTGGGGGTTTGCCAAGCAGATATTCCCGCTTCTCTTCGGAGGGGTCCTGGTGGCGGGGTTCCTTTTGGGAAGGCCTGGCCACGAAGCACTCATCCCCGAGAGCTGGGTCTATTCCCTGGTGGGAGGCAATTCCCTGGGAGCGAACCTCTTCGCATCGGTCTTCGGAGCCCTCATGTACTTCGCCACCCTGACCGAGGTGCCGATCCTTCAAGGCTTGTTGGGAAGCGGAATGGGCCAGGGCCCGGCTCTGGCCTTGCTCCTTGCGGGGCCGGCCTTGAGCCTTCCCAACATGCTCGTTATAAGGAGCGTCATAGGAACCCAGAAGATGCTCGTGTACGTGAGCCTGGTCGTGGTGCTCTCAACGGCTGCGGGCCTGCTTTACGGCTCCTTGATGGGGCAATGAGGCGAGTCACAAGATGGATTTACCAAGTGGGCCCGGCGAGCCGGGCCCCTTTTGGGCCTCGAGCCCATGAGAAGAGAAATCGAGAAGGAGAGAAACAGTCATGAAGGAACGTTCCCTGATACTGGCCCTTGGTCTCGCAGGTTTCGTGGTCATGGCGGACAACTGGGTGGTATCGCCAATCCTCCCAGCCATCGCTCGGGCCATAGGGGTCCCGGCGGCCAAGGCTGGGCTTTTGATCACTGCCTACATGATACCCTTTGGCCTTTTCCAGCTGGTCTTTGGCCCCCTGGCTGACCGATTCGGCAAGAAGCAGATCGTGGGCCTGTCCATGGTGTTATTCACCCTCGGCACTGGGCTTTGTGGCCTTGCCATGGGAATGGTGGACCTGGCCCTTTACAGGGGTCTCACCGGGGTCTTCGCTGCATCGGTGATGCCCATATCCATCGCGCTTATTGCAGATGTGGTGCCCATGGAGAGGCGCCAGGCGGCCATAGGGACATTCATGGGCATCGCCTTTTTGGGCCAGGGACTCAGCATGGCCATGGGCGGGGCAATATCCCACTACATGAGTTGGAGGGGGGTTTTTCTGACCTATGCGGCTCTCTCGGTGGTCTCCACCGCTTTGTTGCTCTTGGTGGGCCGGAGGGCTCCCTCTACCAAGAATCCCCAAAGCCAGTTTCTCAAGCCTTACATCAGGCTTCTGGGGGAATCTAGAAGCCTCTCCCTATATTCAGTGGTGGTCCTGGAAGGGATTCTCATCATAGGTTCCTTCTCCTACCTGGGAGCTTTGGCGGAACACAGGTTTCACCTAAGCGACCTGGAGATAGGGCTCGTTCTCACAGGTTTTGGGGCAGGGGCAGTCGTAACAGGGCGCCTGGTGGGCAAGCTGGTACCCAGGATCGGGCGTTCCAATGCCATCAGCCTCGGACTAGGGGCAGCAGCCCTGGCTGACCTCATCCTGTTCAGCGGTAAGGGCCGGGTGCCTGGACTCACAGTGGGGGTTCTTCTCCTGGGTGTGGGGTTCATGTTGGCCCACTCCACCCTCCTGACCTTAGCCACTGAGTTTGCCAGGGCCGCACGGGGCACTGCCATGTCCCTTGTGGCCTTCTGCTTCATGGGAAGCGGCGGTGTGGGCACTGCCATTGGAGGGAAGCTCATAGGCTCCATGGGCTATGAGACCTTCTATGGACTCTACGGTGTGGCTCTTCTGGCCCTGGTAATCTTGGCTCGCAAAGTGGTGGCAGTGAGCCCCGAGTTGGAGTTCTTGGGTCGGAAAGCTCCCCATGGCCCAGTTGCACAGCCCGAAAGGGGCTGATCAATAGATCCTGTTGGAAGGAGGAGTAGGAAAATGAAGATCGAGGTTTTAGGGCCTGGATGCCCCAAGTGCCAGGCAACGGAGGTCAATGTCAAGAAGGCTGTGGAAAGCTTGGGCCTTCAGGCGGAGATCAGGAAGGTCACCGGCATAAAGGAGATAGCCAGCTATGGGGTCTTCGGGACCCCCTCTGTGGTCATAAACGGTAAGGTAAAATGTGTGGGTAAGATCCCGACGGTGGAAGAGATAAAAAAGTGGCTGCAGGAAGCAGGCTGAGGACCCCCTCGGTCCTCTGTGGGGATGAGTGGGCTGAGCCTCAGGCTCTGTGAGCCCATTCTCCCCAAGTCGTGTTCAGTTTTCTCCTAGGGAGCCCCTACGGGAGGTGGCCATGGCCAGGATAACCCAGATATTTGTCCGAGGAAGGCCTGTGGGAATAGTAGGTCTCGAAGAGGCCATGGACGATGCGGAAAGAGAGAACCTGGGATATGAGGAAGCGAGAAATTTTCTCCTGGAGCGAATAAGAAGGAGAAACTACATCCCCGCAGGTCTAGAGGCCGAGTATCAAGATGCCATGGCGCGCCTCTACTGCGAGAGGAGGGGCATTCCCTTGCCCGAGTCGCCCAAGGGTGAGCCTCCTTTTCTCACTATTCGAGTTCTAGGACCAGGTTGCGCTAGCTGCCAGAGGCTCGAGCAGGAGGTGATGGCCGCTACTTCGGAGCTCAACATTCCCGCCGATATCCTCCACGTGACCGATGTAAGGGAAATAGCATCCTATGGCGTTATGGGGACCCCGGCACTGGTCATAAATGGGAAGGTAGTGAGTGTCGGAAAGATACCATCGAGGGCTAGCCTCAAAGAAGCGATCCTCAGGGCCAGGGGTGAGGGGGGCTCACAAGAGAGGAAGAAAGGGGGCTGATGGGGCATGGAGAAAGGCAAAGGGAAGCCCGTCTTGTTCGTGGTGCTTTTTCTTCTCTCTGCCGCTGGTCTTTGTGCCAGCATATATCTGGCGGCATCCCATTACTCGATCCTGTCGGGCCAGCGGACAGGGGCGAGCTTTTGCACAGTGAGCGAGGTCGTGGACTGTGATGCAGTGGCAGCGAGCCCGTATTCCGAAATATACCAGATCCCTTGGGCCTCCTTTGGAGCCCTGGTTTACTTGATCCTCTTGTGTTTTTCTCTACTGGGCCTCCTCTTTAATCCCCTGTCGACTTTTTCCTTGAGGTTCATGTTCTCCATCTCCCTTCTCTGCATCCTTTTCGATGCTTATCTGGCCTTCATCGGATTTGCGGTCCTCAAGCTAGTTTGCATCGTATGCATTTTCACATATCTGGTAAACCTCGGGATTCTCATCGTTTCCAAGAAGGCCCTGGGAGATAAGGTATCGAACATCCTCAAGGGGACGTTGAGGAGCCTCCCATTTCTGGATGCCTCCTTGGGCGACAAGAGGCCCATGGCGAGGCTCTTCCACTGTCTCAATTTGGCCATCATACTGTTCGGGCTCGCTGGGATTCTCGGGATCAAATGGCATTTCGTCGGGGATAGAGAGGAGAGGGTTGCGAAGATAATGGAAAGTCTCTCGCAACAGAGACCAGTGACAGTGGCCCTGGAAAATTCACCCAGGCTGGGGCCCGAGAATCCCAAGGTGACAATAGTGGAATTCAGCGATTTTCGATGTCCCTATTGCAAGGAGTTCGCCTCCGCGCTCAAGATGGTCCAGAAGCGTTACTCCAGAGATCTAGCACTCTACTTCAAACATTACCCCCTGGACAACCTCTGTAACCCCTATATGCAGAGACCTTTCCATCCCGAGGCCTGCAAGCTCGCCCAGATCGGCGTGTGCGTGGAGAGATCAGGGAAGTTCTGGGAGATGGATGAGGCCCTGTTCAACTCAGGCAAGCCAACGGATGCTTCCTTGAGGAAGGCCTTGGAGGCGAGAGGATTAAATCCTGAGGACATCTACTCGTGTTCGGAGGAGCCTTGGACAAGGGATAGAGTGGTGCAGGACATTCACGAAGGCCGCAAGCTGGGGGTGAGGGCAACCCCTACTATCTTCATAAACGGTTACAGGCTCGAGGGAGCATTCGACTCGTACACCCTGAGCCTTCTGGTGGAGAAGTTTCTGGAAAGAAAAAGGCCATAAGGATAGGAGGAGGCAGGTGATGGAAGGGCACAAGGCTGTCCCAAAGGTAGAGATCATCTATTGCGTGGAATGAGGATTTCTGGGTGCGGCCTCCAGTTTGGCGGCCACAATAGAGAGGAAGTTCGGTCTCAAGCCTGATCTCCTGGAGGGTCACAATGGGATCTTCCAAGTGCGGGTCAATGGAAAGCCCATTTGGGACAACCAGAAGAAATGCACCCGTATCCCGGCAGAAGGGGAGATCCTGGCCTTGCTAAGGCATCACGCAAATCCCCTCCCGGGCGAGGAGATCGGGGAAATGGTAGTGTTCCCAGTGTTCCCCCAAAGCTGAGGGAAAAGGGAGGAGGTCACGTCGTGGGCTCACATATTAAGCTCGAGGATGTGAAAGAGGCTGCAGGCCGCATGATTTCCATATTGGGACTCTCCAGGCATCCGGTGGGGGTCCGTTTCCTTCCCCCTCGGGCGGCCCTGCCCCCTGGGGCTGAGCGTCTGGAGCAGCACCGGTACTGCCAGGCACTCATGAGGGCTCAGAGGGGAGAGGATGTATTGCTGGATGGGGAGGGGATATCGTGCCCTGCAGCTGCATCGGCTTTCGGTTTCCGCCCTCTTCCAGAAGGACTCAAGTCTGGCCAGGGGCTCGTGGGGTTCGGGATTGTCTCGGACCCGGAAGTGGGCAGGCGCATGTTCGAGACCATGGGAAGGCTTCCTCCAGGCCAACTCTTTGCCATACACCTGTTTCCCTTGGATGGAGCAGAAGTGCTACCCGATTTGGTGGTGATGGAGGACGAGGTGGAGCGACTCATGTGGGTAGTGTTGTCGTACCTCCACTTCCGTAAAGGAGAGAGGGTGCAGTGCTCCACAGCGGTGCTGCAGGCAACTTGTGTGGACGCAACCCTAATCCCATACCTGGATCAGAGGCTAAACTTCTCTTACGGCTGTTACGGCTGCCGAGATGCTACTGACATCGGTCCCGGGGAGGCTGTGTTGGGCTTCCCGGCCTCGTTTCTTTTCCCAATACTGGATCATTTGCAATTCTTGAGCCAAAAGGCCATCCCAACGTCTCGCTCCAAGAAAGCCTTCTCGGGCTTGAGGCGCAAGGGAGAAAAAGGAGAGGATGGGTGTGGCTCCGACTGATGAAGGATCTTTTGGTTAAGGTAATAAGGTAGGAGGGCCCCCATGCTGAGCAAGAAGTCCAAGACCAATTTCTTCATCAATGGAGCCATGTTTTTCCTCATGAGCTTTATGACATCGAGCGGACTCCTCATGAAGTTCGTCCTTATCCCAGGCTCTCAGAGGCAAGAGAAGTTCGGAAGAAACGTGGACCTTTTCCTTTTGGGCATGGACAGGCATGACTGGGGCACAATTCACCTGGTGGTGGGGTGCGTCCTCATAGGTCTTTTGGCCGTTCACATAGCCCTTCACTGGAGGGAAGTCACGGGAATTTTCTCCAAACTGGTAAGCTCTCACGGCCTGAGGGCCCTCATTGGTTGGATATTCGCACTCGGCTGCGCGTTGCTTCTGATTCTTCCCTTTATCCTGGAGCCCACTTTGGTGGAGAGGGGCCCGGGTGCAGGGACGGGAGCTGGCTGGGGCCAGATGCAGAGGGCCAGGTGAATGGGATGATCGGCTCCCCAGTTGAGCAGAAAAGGAGATTTTGGATGGCAAGAAGTCTCCACCCGAGGACAGTGAAGGTGAGAAGAGCTTTTCTTCTACCCATTGTGGCAATTGTAGGAGGACTGACACTCCATTTGGCCATCCTGGTGAAGAGTGTCACGCCCCAATCGATGGAAGTTCCTGTCAAGGGCATGGTGACCATGGTGGATCTTGGTGCCAGGTCCTGCATCCCGTGCAAGATGATGGAGCCCATCTTGGAAAAGCTCGAGCGGGAATACAGGGGAAGGGCAGCCATAGTGTTCATTGACATCTCAGTCCACAGGGATTTTGTGAGGAGATTCGGGATAAGGGCCATCCCCACCCAAATCTTCTTCGACAAAGAGGGGAGAGAAGTCTATCGTCACATGGGATTCATGAGCGAGAGGGACATAGTGGCCCAGCTTCGCAAGATGGGGGTCCAGTGATGATGGATGCCCGAGGGGGCTGGGTTTTCCCTGGGCTCATGGGGAGGTGAACCACCAGATGTTGGAATCCGCAGTTTTGGCCATAAACCAGTGGCTCCAGGGAGCCACCCTGGCCGCAGGCCTGGGGGCCTTTTTGTGGGGGATGGTGAGCGTGCTTCTCAGTCCCTGCCACATGGCCTCCATCCCACTCATGGTGGCTTACGTGGCAGGCCAGAGGCGAGCGCTCAGGCCCAAGGAGGCATTTCATTACGCGGTATCATTCACAACGGGATTGTTCCTCACCATCTCCCTCGTGGGAATAGTCTGTGCCATTTTGGGGCGGATGCTAGGGGATATAGGGAGTTACTGGCAGATCCTAGTGGGCCTGGTTCTTCTTTGGGTCGCCATGGGGCTTTGGGGGGTGGAGAAATGCTCCTTCTCGGGGGGCTTTCTCCAGAGGTTCAGGTTCACAGGGCTTCTAGGGGCCTTTGGCCTGGGTCTGGGATACGGACTGGCATCCGGCTCCTGCACCTTTGGTTTCATAGCCCCCATCTTGGCCATCATCACGGTCCAGAAGGAGGTTGGATCAGGGGTTCTCTTGATAATGCTTTTCGGGCTCGGCCACTCTCTGCCCATCGCCCTAGCCGGGAGCTCAATGGCCTTTGTGAGAAATCTCCTCGAGAGCCGAGCTTGGCAAGGGGCAGGTCAATGGTTCAAGAAGGGTGCAAGTGCCGTGATGGTGCTTTTGGCAATTTACTTCATCCTCAACCCTTTCCTGGCCCCATGAACCCCAGAGGGGCCTCAAGAAAAAGGAGGTGCAAGATGCTTCTCAGGTCTTACAGGAAAGAGATCTTCAGGGCCAAGTGCAATCCCAGCTTCGAGTCGGTTCACTGTATAGCCCATCTGGAAGAGGACATAGGGGAGGTGCTCCCTTATCTGAATACCGTCCTAGGTGGGTTCAGTTATACCGAGGACCCCCCTTCCCTGACCCTTCGGATCCATGGCAGGCTCATTACCCTCCACCCCAGGGAGATAGCCATAAATGCCTTGGAGGATGAGGCGCAGGCCGAGAAGATTCTCCAGTGGCTCATGAAGGAGATAAACGCCACATGGGAGCGTAGGCACGAGATAGAGCCCAGCACAGAGGTTCCCCCGCGGCCTCAAGTGTTCGAAATCCTCAAAAGGCTTCCCAAAACCAATTGCAAGGAATGCGGCCAGCCAACTTGCATGGTGTTTGCGACCCTCGT
>JAPWUY010000038.1 GCA_028275295.1 Thermodesulfobacteriota bacterium
AGTGATAGTGGGACAGCAGGTCGCCAATGCCAAGGGGCAGGAGACCACCCTGAGTCCCTTCGTGCCCAGGCCCCCAGGTGGTTCGGCAAGAGGCCTCAGATGATGGAAGCCGGGGCAAGAAAAGCACACAAAGACGAGCTCATAAAGCTCGTGGGTGTCTGGAAGACTTACCGAATGGGAGAGTTAGATGTCCACGCCCTGAGGGATGTCTCCTTGGAGGTGGCAAGGGGGGAGTTCATCGCCATAATGGGAGCCTCTGGCTCAGGCAAGACAACCCTCATGAACATTTTGGGCTGTCTCGACAGACCCTCCTCTGGAAGCTACTGGCTTGACGGTGAAGAGGTCTCGAGGATGTCGGCGGACAAAAGGGCGATGATAAGGAACCGCAAGATAGGGTTTGTCTTCCAGAACTTCAACCTTCTTCCCAGGACGAGTGCCCTGGAAAACGTGGCCATGCCCCTATCCTATACGGCCTCCCACCTGACGGAGAAGGAAGCGAGGAGGAGGGCCAAGGAGGTCCTGGAGAGGGTGGGGCTTGGCGACAGGCTTCATCACGAACCCTCCCAGCTCTCGGGCGGACAACAGCAAAGGGTCGCCATAGCCAGGGCCCTCGTCAACAAACCTCCTCTTCTCCTTGCAGACGAGCCAACGGGCAATCTCGACTCCAAGACAGGCGAAGAGGTCCTGGAGCTCTTCCAAGAACTCAATAGAGAGGAGGGGGTGACGGTGGTTCTCGTGACTCACGATCCCCATGTGGCAAGCCACGCCGAGAGGATCATTTACATCCACGATGGCCAGATAGTGGAGGACCTCCCGAGGTTACACTCGAGGTCCCCGAGCCTGAAAGAGGTATCCCATGAAGGTGTATAGGACTGTTCGCACTGCCCTCAAGTCTTTGATGAGAAACCCCCTCAGGGCCATGCTCACCACCCTTGGCATAGTGATAGGAGTGGGCGCGGTGATCGCGATGATGGAGATAGGTGTGGGATCGTCGACAGCGATAAAGAATACCATAGCGAGCATGGGGGCGAACGTGCTTTTGGTGTTCCCGGGAACCGCTGCCAGCGCTGGCGTGAGCTTTGGAGCTGGAACGGTCGTGACCCTGACGGCAGAGGATGCCGAGGCAATTCTCAGGGAGTGCCCATCGGTGAGGAACGCCGCTCCAGTAGTGAGGGCCAGGACCCAGGTGATCTATGGCAACAAGAACTGGGTCCCCTCAGTGATGTACGGCACTACCCCCGCATTTCTGGATATCAGGGACTGGACGGAGCTGGCAGAGGGTGAGCCCTTCACCGAGAGGGACGTGATGGCAGCGAACAAGGTTTGCCTTTTGGGCCAGACAGTTGCCAGGGAGCTATTTGGAGATGAGTCGCCTGTGGGGAAAGAAGTGAGGGTGAAGAACGTCTCCTTCAGGGTCGTGGGGGTTCTGAGCCCAAAAGGGGCCAACATGATGGGCATGGATCAGGACGATATCCTTCTTGCTCCGTGGACGACCATCAAGTACAGGGTCACTGGCTCGCCCCTTCAGACAGTGACCCAAGGATCGAGCTCCTCCTCGTCCACGACATCCAGTTCCTCGAGTCTCTATCCTGGCTCTGGAGCAAAGCTTTATCCGGAAAGATCGGAAGCCCAGGCTGCATCTCAGCCAATGCCCGTCCGCTTCAACAACATTGACCAGATACTCCTTGCAGCGAGAAGCGCAGAGGAGATCCCCCTGGCGATAGAGGAGGTGACGCTCCTCCTCAGGGAGAGACATCGCATAAGGCCGGGCGAGCCCGACGATTTCAACATAAGGGACATGACAGAGTTGACGAGGACGCTCTCCTCCACCACGACCCTCATGACCAACATGCTCCTTTGGGTTGCAATGATATCCCTGGTAGTGGGAGGCGTGGGGATCATGAACATAATGCTAGTTTCCGTAACGGAGAGGACCAGGGAAATAGGCCTCAGGATGGCTGTGGGTGCCAGGGCCAGAGATGTCCTCCAGCAGTTTCTCACGGAGGCAGTGGTTCTGTGCTTGGTGGGGGGGATGGTGGGAATAGCTTTGGGCCATGGCGGATCCAAATTGGTCTCAGTCACGATGGGCTGGCCCGTGGAGAGCTCGCCAGAGGCAGTGGCGGCGGCGGTGGGCGTCTCGGCCGCGGTGGGGATGATCTTCGGATTCTACCCTGCCTGGAAGGCTTCCAAGATGGATCCCATAGAGGCACTGAGATACGAGTGACGGAGCCACCGATGCTCCAAGTGGGGATGAAAAAGGCCGTACCCGAATTTCTCCGGGCTATCTCGCCCAAGGGCTTGGCTGCCACCCTCGGGCTCCTTTTCTCTTTGACTTGGGCGGGGTGCGCCCTCGGACCGGATTACAGAAAGCCCTCCATGGAACTTCCAGCTTCGTGGAGGGTAGCGCAGGAGACAGAAGCCAGGTCTGGTCCCATCCCGGATGAGGGACTTGCCAGTTGGTGGAGTGTTTTCCAGGACCCACTGCTTTCCTCTCTCATTCAAGGGGCCATGGAAGGGAACCTGGATCTCTTGGCCGCGGAAACGAGGATCAGGCAGGCCAGGGCATCGCGTAGAGCGAGCCTCGGAGCCCTTGGCCCACAGGTGGAGGCTTCGGCCTCCTTTCGGCACGTGAGGACGCCAGTTGAGGTGCCATCTGGCCCCGCTGGAGAGAAGAAGCTCAAAGGCATTGAGACGGACCAGTACGAGACAGGTTTTGATGCGAGCTGGGAGCTCGATATTTTCGGCGGGCTTCGTCGGGCCCTGGAGGCCGCTGATGCCGATCTCGAGGCGCAGCTCGAGGCAAGGAGGGACGTGCTCGTTAGCCTGGCAGCGGAAGTGGCCAGGGAGTACATGGAACTGAGGGCCCTTCAGGAGAGGATCCGGGTGGCCAGGAAGAACCTGGAAGTCCAGGAACATACAGCCGAAATAACGAGGAAGAGATTCGAGGCAGGCTTCGCCAGTGCCCTGGATGTGAGCAATGCCAGGGCCCAAGTTGCAACCACCAAGGGTCAAATTCCCGTTCTTCTCGCTCTGGAGAGGCAAACCATCCACAGATTGTCCCTCCTTTTGGGCAAGGAACCTGGAGCCCTTGTGGATCTCCTCTCGAAGCCGGCAGGGCTCCCCAAGCTTCCAGATCTCCCTCCCTTGGGCATACCAGCAGATCTCCTCCGGAGAAGGCCAGACATAAGAAGGGCAGAGGCCCAACTCGCGGCAGCCAATGCCCGAATAGGGGTTGCGGTGGCGGAGCTTTTCCCCAAGTTGAGGCTCGTGGGGGGACTCAGTTTCCAGGCCACTGACCTAGCTTCATGGCTCGAGTGGACGAGACGCATTTGGTCCATTGGCCCGGCTGTGAGCTGGAGGATATTCGAGACAGGCAAGATAAGGGCCGAGATAGAGAGGAGGGAGGCATTGAGGGACGAGGCCCTCCTGGCCTACCAGCAGTCAGTTCTGGAGGCCTTGAAGGAAGTGGAGGACGCCCTTTCGGCCTTCCTCAGGGAGGAGGAGCACAGAAAGGCCCTGGAGGAGGCCGTAAAGGCCAATGAGAGATCCGTGGAGCTCGCTCTCAAGCTCTATATCGAAGGCCAGACAGATTTTCTCAACGTTCTCCAAGCCCAAAGATCTCTCTACTCCTCCGAAGACGAACTCATCCAGAGCTTGAAGAATAGCTCCATCCAGTTGATCTCCCTCTACAAGGCCTTGGGGGGCGGGTGGAAGGAAGAATAAAAAGGATCATGGCCTCGGGAATAGGACCGAGACGGGTTCATCCCCCTCGAACAATCGCGAATGGTCGCCTTCTCGGCTTCCATGGAACCGTCAGGAAAGAGGGCCCCCAGATGGCCCGTCGAGACGCTTGAGCCGGCTCGAGGGTCGCAAAGGTAGGAGCGAGGGGATGAAGGAATTCAGGTTTCATTGGGCCTGGGTGATCCTCGGTGTGTGCTTCGTGGATCTTTTCGTCAACTATAGCATCCGCCTTGGCTTCGGTGTGATACTTCCCGAGATGATAAAGGAGCTGAATTTGACTCGAACCCAAGGTGGCAACATCTTCAATTCCTATCTCGCAATCTACATGATCCTGACCCCCTTTGTGGGCAACTTGACGGACAGATACGGCGCAAGGCGGATAATCGCCTCCTTCGGTGCGCTTCTGGGAGGAGGCGCTGTGCTCATGGGGACAGCGGAGAGTTTCACCGCTGCGTGCCTCTACTACGCAATGGTCGGGGCTGGAGCCTCGGCCATGTGGACCCCAGTCCTTGTCTTGGTTCAGAGGTGGTTTGCTCCAAGAAAGAGGGGACTTGCCCTTGGAATATTGTCCACAGGCTACGGGCTGGGATTCGCCACCATGGGCTGGATATTCCCCAAGATCGTGGAAGGGTATTCCTGGAGGGAAGCGTGGTACCTCCTGGGAGGAGGTGCACTCGCCATGATCTCCGTCAACGCCCTCCTTCTCAGGAGTTCCCCGGAAGATAGGGGTCTCGTTCCATGGCCAGGAAAAGGAGACGTCCTCCCCAGCGCGCCCCCTTCTCGAGATGGCTCGAGCAGGGTGAGGGAAGTCTTCGCCAACTCCCAGTTTTGGCTCATCGGTTCCTCCTACTTCCTTGCCGCCTGTGCCCTTTACATGGTCACAACTTACATGGTGGATTATGCCCACAACGAGCTGGGACTCAGCCTCGAGAAGGCTTCCTTCCTAGCCACTGTTCATGGGTTGAGCCAGGCAGCGGGTGTTCTCATCGTTCCTCCCCTTTCGGACAAGTTCGGAAGGAGGAAGACCCTCATGGCATCCAACGTCTTGATATCCGTGGCCATTTTGGGGATAGCCGCATCGGGCAGTTCCATCCCAGCCCTCTATGGAAGTGTGGCACTCCTTGGCTCTCTCTACGGCTCCACATGGCCCCTTTACGGAGCGTGCGGTGGCGACTATTTCAGGAAGGAGACCATGGGCACAGCAATTGGTGGGTGGACTCCTTTCTATGGCAGTGGGGCCATAGTGGCCCACTTGGTTGCGGGCACCTTGAGGGATAACTTGGGATCCTTCGAGACAGCCTTCTTCCTGGCTGTTGGATCCGCAATCTTCTCATCTTTCCTTCTTTGGGTTGCAGGGGAGCCGAAAACCTGTAAATAGCCCCATCCGGTGGTCCATCTCGTCCCAATTACACCTAGCTGCCACCCTCGTGTTCCGTTTCTCCAGAAAGTATTCTCCCCAGGGTCTCGAGGAGTGATCCCAGATCGAAGGGCTTTCTCAAAAGCGCCCGCGCCCTCTTCCTCACGGATGACTCGACCAATTTCTCGTCCGTATGACCAGTTGCCACTATGATCTTGGCACCTGGATCGATCTCCAGGATCCTAGCTGAGGCCCAGTTTCCGTCCCTGACCGGCATCGCCACATCCATCACCACAGCCTCGAAGGGCACGCCTCTGTCCATGGCCTCCGCATATTTCACGAATGCCTCTTGGCCATTTTCGGCACATTCCACCTGGTAGCCTCCCTTCTTGAGAGTCTCCTCGAGTATCTGACGTATCCTCGTCTCATCATCCACGACGAGGATCCTCTGGCCCTTTCCTCTAGGTGGGGTCACCCTGGCCTTTCCCCTCTCCCTCGGTTCCTCTTCCAATTCCACAGGTGGCAAGAATACCCTCAGTATGCTTCCCCTCTCTTTTCCCTCAGGGGGGCTTTGGGCCATGATGAACCCGCCGTGGGCCTTCACAATGGAATAAGATACGGAAAGACCGAGGCCCGTTCCCTTCCCCGCTTCCTTGGTGGTGAAAAAGGGCTCGAAGATCCTCTCGGTCAAGTCCTCCGGGATGCCTATGCCTTCATCCTCCACGAACATCTCGATGAACCGGCCGGGCTGCAGGTACGAATGTCTCTTGCAAAGCTCGATATCTATGTCTGTGATCCTGGTTCCTATCCTCATGGAGCCCCCATCTGGCATGGCGTCCCTGGCATTGAGCCCCAAGTTCAGGAGGACCTGCTCCAGTTGAGTGGGGTCCCCCATTACAAAGGGAAGACCCGCTGCGGTTGCTGTCTCTATCCTGATGGATGGGGGAAGGGTCTGGGAGAGAAGCCTCACAGTGGATTCCACCACGTGATTTACCTTCAGAGGGCATTTCTCCCCCACCTCTACCCGGGCCATGGAGAGCATCCTCCGGGTGAGGGACCCCGCCCTCTCGCAACTGGAGATGATCTCATTCAGATATTCTGAGGCATCCTTGTTACCCTCGAGGGTAAAAGCCAGAAGCTGGGCGAATCCCTGAATTCCGGCCAAGATATTGTTGAACTCGTGGGCAACGCCCCCAGCCAATGTTCCCAGTGCCTGCATCCTCTGGGAGTGGTGCAACTGCCTCTGGAGGAGTTCGTATTCTGTGACATCTCTCACCATTGCCTGGACAACCTGTCGGCCTCCATGTTGCACGAAAGCCACACGAACCTGTATGAAAAGCGAGGTGCCATCTTTGCGTTGGGCCCGGATGGAAAGGGGCTCCTTGGGAAGGGGTTTTCCATCCAGGACCTCTCCGAGTATTCCTTGGACTTTGAGCCTCTCCTCATGGGGAAGGACGTGCCAGAAATCCAACTTGAGAGCCTCCTCCTCGCTATAGCGGAACATCTCGCATATGGCTCCATTGACAAAGATGATCTTTCCGGATGGAATCTCGGCCATGAATATCCCATCCGGGGAGTTCTCCACTAGGGTTCGATATCTCTCCTCGCTTTCCTTTAGGGCCCGCTCCCTCTCGAGCCTTTCGGTTATGTCAGTGAGAAAGGCCAGTGCAGCCGGTCTCTCTTCCCAGATGACAGGAAGCACTCGGATTTCCACCCATCTCGCCTCTCCAGAGCGATTCACTATCCTGAACTCGTAAGCATTGGGTAGATCCTTTTCCCCGGCAAGGCGGCGTCTGTGGCTTTCGAGAACCAGGGCCCTGTCATCCGGATGGATGAAATCCGTAAACGGCCTCGCCTTGATCTCCTCTTCAGGAACTTGAAGAAGCTCCACCATTTTTGGGTTCACGAACTTGAGCCTATCGTCCTGGGCCACCAAGATGGCATCTTGCGCATTCTCCACAACTAGCCTGTAGCGCTCTTCCGAGAGGCGAAGGGCCTCCTCCCTCCTTTGCACCTCCCGGACCATCTTCTCGAAGGTCCTGTGGAGCCCCTGGAGCTCCGTGAAATTGGGGGGAGCAAGTCTCCCCTGATAATCCCCGTCGGAGATCCTCTTCAGGGCTCGGGAGAAAAGCTCAATGGGTCTCAGGATCCTTGCCCCTAGAACAAAGGCCAGAAGAAGAGAAAGGAGAACACCTGAGGCCAGGGCCACAATGAAGACCGCAACCGTGCTCTTCAAGAAGCCGAGTGCACTCGACTCCCTCTCCATGACTGCCAAAGGCCAACCTAATTCAGGCACTCTCGTTGCAGCCCCTATCCAAGCACAATTTTCGTCCTGAAACCTGAGCTTCGCATCGCCACTATCCAAGGCCATGGAAATGGGAGCCAGATGGGAAAGGTTCACCCTCTGCGCCACAAGAAGCGGATCTTGGTGAGATATGGCGACACCCCTCTGATCCGCGAGCACAAGCACTGTCTCTCCTCTAGAAGCGGAAAGCGCTTGTATCTTGTTGTTGAGAGGTGCGATGGGGATGAAGCCCATCACGGTCGCAGATCCCAGGGGGAGAGCCAAGGTGACCATGGGCTCCGAAAAACCGAGGGGTATCTCGACGGGCGAGTACTGGGGCTCCCCTGTCTCCACTGCCTTCTTGTACTCGGCCCTTTTTGAGAGATCCAGCCCAAAGATTTCGGCACCCCTCGGGTAAACACCAAGGATGTCGCCATCCCTGTCCAAGAGGGCACATGCTTCGAGTGCCACCCCTTCAGCGTTCAAGGCTTCCACATGATCCCGAAGGAGGGAATATTCCAGTCCCGGACCATGATCCCCAGCTTGCCTCAAGAGACCGGCCATGTGTGCCAATGCCACCTCGTGAGCCTTGAGAGTTTCCCTCACCTGGAAGGCAATGGATTTCGCGAGGGTGAGATGTCTCTCTTCCAAAGTCATGACCACATGCTGCCATATGAGCCAAATGCCAAAGGCGCCAGCACCCATGAGCGGAATCGTACCGCTCAAGATGAAAAACAAAGCCATCCTGCCCCAAAGGCTTTTTGCCCTCCGCATCACGAGGCCCTCTCCATTTTTCCTTCCCTTACAGTCACCCGGAATTTCTCCCTCTTCGGGTCTCCGAACTCGTCCATGACGATCTTCGACTGAAGCCCCTCGAACTCCCCGATCTCCAAGATGGCACCCGCCAGTGCCTTACCCGAAGCCCGGGCCTTCTCGAACGCTTTGAAAAGGACCTGGGCTGCCTCGTATCCACACACAGCGGGAAAGTCGGGCTCCCTTCGGAATCTCTGGAGAAAGGCTTTTCGAAAATTCTGGTACCTCTCGGATGGATGGTCTGGGAGAAAGGGCACTATGCTGTGGAGGCCCTCCACGGCTTTGCCTCCCTGCTCCAGGATCTCCCTCGTCATGGACCATGGCGAGGCAAAGGCCGTTCCCTGCCATCCATTTCGTCTCAAGATCTCGAGGATGAGGG
Source organism: Thermodesulfobacteriota bacterium (assembly GCA_028275295.1). Taxonomy (GTDB): domain Bacteria; phylum Desulfobacterota; class Desulfocorpusculales; order Desulfocorpusculum; family Desulfocorpusculum; genus JAPWUY01. The sequence goes on from JAPWUY010000038.1 coordinate 8,575, forward strand.
CCGTATCCAGAGCATTGTGCACTATGAGCAGGGCATCTATGTCGAAGTTATTGAGCATCTGAGCAGCGCGCACTATCTCTTCGGGTCTGGCCGCTTGGGTAGCCATGGTCACGGGGACAGAGCCATGCCAATTCTTGAACGCCCTCTCGAACCTCTCAGCATAATCCTGGGCATATGTGGGATTGTTGAGGTCGTAGATCACGGCCATGCGCTTTATCCCTTTCTCTTGCGATATCCACTTGGCCAGATCCAAAACCTCCTTATCGATTGGCTCGTAGACTCGGAAAAAGAGGTCCTTTTTTCCACTCAGAAGGGGAGATGCAGTAGTGGGACTTATCATGACCGTCTGATGGGCTTCCAGAACAGGAAGCGCGGCCAGGGACATAGTGGAGAGCGTGTGGCCTATGATCCCAATCACCCCGGACTCGACGAGCTCCCGATCCACCTCCAGGGCTATCTCCCTGTGAGTGTGGCCACAAAGCCTACCCGCACAGGCTCTGAAGGGTGATCACACGAAAGCGCGAACCCCAGGCCCAGTGCCGAGGCGAGAATTCGGAGCGCGCGCGAAATTAGGAGCATCTTGGCCCCCTCTCCAGAGGTAATTCTAGCAGGGTGACCGAGGCCATCAAACCCTTTTCCGATTGGAAATCCGGGGTTGGCAAGGGAGGTATCCAGGGAAAGACCACCCCCCGCGTTATCCCAGGGTTTCCCCCGCAAGGCCTCTCCCCCCGGCTTGGCCTCCCCTCGGAGGGGCGGGCTCCGCACGCCCGAGGGGAACGCTTGGGCTTGACCGAGGCATGTCCCCGCTAGGGCACCGGGCCTTCGTTTGCCCCCCATGAATATGTTATGCCTCGGCTCGCGTACGGCTTTACCACGCGGACGCGGAGACCGC
>JAPWUY010000039.1 GCA_028275295.1 Thermodesulfobacteriota bacterium
AGCTCCTGGCTCGGGTCAACCAGAGCTCGAGTCCTAGGAGGATCTTGGCCCGAGGTCCAGGCGCACTGTCCGCAAGTGACCCCCGTCTTGATCGTGGCCCCGAGGCCTGGTACGATCTTGGGACAAGTGTGGGGACTCCGCTCAACTCCAAGGCCCAATGAGGAGCCCGAAAGATAGGCCGGTCTCGAGACCTGAGGGACCACCTTTGAGGTGTCGGAAGGGGGCTCTTGGCCCGCCCGTCTAGAAGGGGGCCTTCCCTTTAAGGGGCGATAGCTACCGAGGACAAGGCCCAAGGGCCCCATACATCAGGGAGCTCGAGACAAAGGAACACAACCCCGGCCCAAGGTCGAGGGGATTGGCCCCTGAGAAAGGAACAAGTGGACCTTCGGGATCCGAGCTTCAGGACGGACTCGCCAGTAGCTTCCCCTCAGGGCAAAAGGGGTAGGCCCTCCCCAAGCCCTCTCTCTCAGCCTGCAGGGCCTCTGGGGTTAGGGCGGCCAGTTCCTAGGGGCTTGAAAGCCAGGGGATCGAACGAAAATGGGACAAGGAGAGTTCGCTGATATAGCCGTTGACCTTCCCCTTACTGGCCTTCTCACATACAAGGTTCCAGAGGAGCTAAGGGGAAGGATCGGGCCTGGCTCCATAGTGAGGGTTCCCCTTAGAAGGTCCGAGATCAACGGGGTTGTGATCTCACTCCATGGGAAGCCCTCTTCCACGGAGCCAAAAGAGGTCCTGGGTCTCCTCGAAGAGAGTCCTCTTTTCACCGAGAAGGAGATGGAATGGTACAGGTGGGCATCCAGATACTACTTTCAGCCCCTGGGCAGGGTATTGTTTGCAGGGATTGGCTTTCTTCCTGGCCCCAGAGGGAAAGGGAGGAGAAGGCCCCCAGATCCCTTCCCCGATGAGGGAGAAGGGCCGAGAAAAACCATTCCCCAACTCACAGAGGGCCAGAGACAGGCCTTGGAGAGGATCGAGCCTGCCATATGCGAATCCAAGTTCGAGACCTTCCTTCTCTGGGGTGTCACGGCCAGTGGCAAGACAGAGGTCTACCTGAGGGCGATCCAAGTGGCCCTCGAGTGCGGCAAAGAGGCGATAGTGCTGGTCCCCGAGATCTCTCTCACGGACCAACTGGTCACAGAGTTGAGGGGGCGATTCGGCCGCAGGGTGGCCCTGCTCCACAGCAAGCTCTCAAGGGGAGAGAGGGCCGAGATGTGGCTTCGGGTTCATAGGGGCGAGATACCAGTTGTAGTGGGCGCCAGATCAGCGGTCTTCGCTCCCTGCCACAATTTGGGACTGATAGTCGTTGACGAGGAGCACGATGGAGCGTACAAGCAGGAGGAGGGCTTTCGTTACAATGCGAGGGACATGGCCCTCATGAGAGGGAAGATCATGGGATTCCCAGTGATTCTGGGCTCGGCCACTCCATCCCTCGAGACCTACTACAATGCCAGAAGGGGAAAGATCTGCCTCCTCGAACTTCCCGAGCGGCCCGAAGGCAGGGGGCCAACGGAGGTCCAGGTCGTGGACCTGAGGCGCAGGGGCCGGAAGGTCCGAGCTCGTGGCATCATCTCTCCTCCGCTCCATCAGGCCATGGCCGAGACCCTGGAGAGGGGGGAGCAGGTGCTACTTTTTCTGAACCGCAGGGGATTCGCCACCTTCCTCATTTGCGAGGATTGTGGCTACACGTTCAGGTGCAGGAACTGTGCCGTCTCCTTGGTGCACCATCTCTCAGAGGGTGCCCTCATGTGCCACTATTGCGGCTGGAAGCACCCAGCTCCTCCCCTGTGCCCTTCCTGTGGAGGGCCGGGTGTCAGGGACTTGGGCATTGGGACAGAGGCAGTGGAGTTGGCTGTGAGGGAGTTATTTCCATGGGCGAGGGTGCTTAGAATGGACAAGGACACGACAACGAGAAAGCATGCCCACAGGGAGATCCTGAGGGCCTGGAGAAGAGGTGAGGCCCACATCCTCATTGGGACCCAGATGATAGCCAAAGGCCACCATGTGCCCAATGTCACCCTGGTGGGGATAATTCTCGCTGACTCCACATTGAATCTGCCGGACTTCAGGGCCTCAGAGAGGACTTACCAACTGCTTATCCAAGTGGCGGGGAGGGCAGGCAGGGGAAGAAGGCCGGGAAGGGTGATCGTCCAATCCTATGAGCCTGACCATCCCGCCATAGCCTTCTGCCCTTCCCAGGATTACGAGGCCTTCGCCTCCAGGGAGCTGAGGCTGAGGAAACGGGCATCCTATCCCCCATATTCCCGATTGGTGCTCATGAGGGTCTCGGCTCCGAGGGAGGACTGGGCTGCGAAGGCCGCAACCCTTCTAGGAGACGTGGCCAAGAGGATATGCGGGGAGAAGGACGAAGTCCTTTGCCTCGGGCCCTCGCCTGCACCCATCGCGAAGCTAAAAGGGAGATTCCGCTGGCAACTACTCCTCAAGAGCCCCTCGAGGCCCAGGCTGAGGGAGGCCGTGGAGTCCATCCTGAGGGAGGCCAGTGGGAAGATGCCCCCGAGAGCGCGCCTCGCAGTGGATGTGGATCCCCAATCCTTCCTGTGAAAGGCTCCCATGAGGGAAGCCCGGGCTTATTGCGTTGAAGGTCCTCGGGATGTAAATTCCTCTCAGGGAACGAGGGGCCAAAGGCATGAGCGAGAACGAGAAGGACATGTGGGATGCCTCCCGAGACCCAAGGTGGACAAGCCTCATTCTGGACAGCATAGGGGATGGGGTCTTCACCGTCGACAGGGAGGGGAAGATCACCTCCTTCAATAGGGCAGCAGAGGAGATCACCGGGTTCAGCCGCGAGGAGGCCATAGGTCAATATTGTCATGAGATCTTCAGGGCCAATATCTGTTTCGAGGATTGCCCTCTCAGGAGAACCGCCCAGACCAAAGAGCGCATCGTGAATCTGGAAGTGACCATTCTGAGCAAGGACAATCGGGAGATCCCCATAAGCATCTCCACAGCGCAGATAGTTGACGAGCAGGGGCAGGTCATAGGGGCTGTCGAGACCTTCAGGGATCTCTCTCTCATCCGGCAGCTTCAGGAAGAGGTCTCAGGTCGTTACAGGTTCGAGGACATAGTGAGTAGGAGCAAGGCCTTCTCCAGAATATTTCAGGTGCTTCCCGATATAGCCCAGAGCGATTCCACGGTTCTCCTTTGCGGGGAGAGCGGGACGGGGAAAGAACTCTTCGCCTCGGCCATCCACAACCTCAGCAAGCGGTGCAAGGGCCCATTTGTCAAGGTGAACTGTGGAGCTCTCCCGGAGACCCTTCTCGAGTCAGAGCTCTTCGGGTACAAGAGGGGGGCATTCACGGGGGCTGTCGTGGACAAACCCGGAAGGTTCAAAATTGCTGAGGGAGGCACGCTCTTTCTGGACGAGGTGGGAGACCTCTCCCTCGGGACTCAAGTCAAGCTCCTGAGGGTTCTGGAAAGGAAGGAATACGAGCCCCTGGGCGGTATCAAGACGGAGAGAGCTGATGTGAGGATAGTTGCCGCCACCAATTTGGATTTGGAGGAGCTAGTTGCCCGCAAAAGGTTCAGGGAGGATCTCTATTACAGACTGAATGTGGTGAGAATAGACATTCCACCTCTGAGGGAGAGGCCCGAGGACATCCCCCTTCTCATAGAACACTTCCTCCACAGACTCAATCGGAAGATGGGAAAGCAGGTGAGAAGGCTTTCGGACAAGGCCCTCCAGATCCTCCTCGACTACACTTACCCTGGCAATGTCCGTGAGCTCCAGAACATCCTGGAACATGCCATGATCCTGTGCAAAGGGGTGGAGATACAGCCAAGACACCTTCCGGCATATCTCACGCGAAGGACCCCCCTCACCTCCCCTCCCCGCTCCCAGACCTTGGCCGGAGCGGAGATCCTGAGGGAGAAGGAAAAGGAGGCAATTCTATCGGTCCTACAGAGAAGCTCCTTTCGTTTGAGCGAAGCGGCGAAGGACCTAGGGATTCACAGATCCACCCTCTGGAGAAAGATGAAGAGGCTGGGAATAGAAAAGCCCAGAAGCGTTGCAAAATCGCAATAGTAGCATTTCTGCAACACCCTGGAAGGGGTCTTTCCCTCGGCCTCCGCCAGTTTCGTTGCGTTACTGCAACTTTAGCGCTTTTTTACAGTGAACGGTTGAGCCTCCCTCCCTTGAAGGAGGAGCTCCACTGGCCTGCGGTTTTGCCCTTCTCCTTGGTCCCCTTCCTCTCCCTGTCTCTTCCCGGTTTTTCCTGGCACGGAACTTGATACGAACACGTCTCCGGAGAGTGGGGAAATGAAGGTCGCGGTCTTGAGGTACAGGGAGAGGGTCGCTCCCAGGTATGGTTTCAGCGAGGATGCCCTCATAGTTGACCTTGTGGGGAACGAGGCGAGAGACCAGGAGGTGATCCCCCTCAGGGGTTGGTTCCCCTACGAGATCCCCAAGCTTCTCAAGGAGAAGGGGGTCGAGGTCGTTATCGCGGGGGGGATCAACGGAGTCTTCCAGGAAATGTTCCGATCCTTCGGGATCGAGGTAGTTTGGGGGTTCATAGGCACTCCGGAAGAGGCTCTAGCCGCCTTCTCCATGCGAGGGACAGGTGGATGGAGAGTCCCATGTGGCCGTAGGAGGGCAAGACGCCGCCTGGGACAGAGGAATCGATCCTTCGGAAAGGAGGTGAAGTGAGATGCCAGGACTGGATGGCACTGGACCCCTGGGAATGGGGCCCGGCACGGGATGGGGCCTTGGCTGGTGTTTCGGCCCCAGAGGCTGGCGTCGGGGGCCCTGGCGAATGGGGCCCTGGTGGTCTCGTGGCAGGGGCCCGGCCTTTGGCTGGTGGCCCAGATGGGGGAGAGGCCCCGGCAGAGGTCTCGGGTGGAGACGCTGGGCCCCAGGGTTCGCTGGGTGGTGGGACCCGCCTACCCGGGAGGAGGAACTGGAGTGGCTCAAGGATGAGGCTCAGGCGCTGAGAGAGGAGCTCCAGTGGATAGAGAAGCGCATGGAGGAGCTGGAGGAGAAAGAGGCCAAGTGACGAATCCTTGAGCCCTAGGCGAGGGCACAGGCCCTCGCCTAGCCTCAGAACGATTTCACCGGAGAGGACATATGCCTACGAACAACGATGTGTGCGAGAAGGACAAGCCTTGCGAGACTTGCAGCGCAGCGGACAAGTGCACCCAAGAGGAAAAAGAGAAACACGAGGAGCGAAGGCTCAAAGAGACCCTATTCCACATTCGGCACAAGCTCATGGTCATGAGCGGGAAAGGTGGGGTCGGCAAGACAACCGTTGCCGTGAACCTCGCGGCAGCATTGGCCATGGAAGGGCATCGGGTGGGCCTTTTGGATGCTGACATCCATGGACCCAATGTCCCCAGGATGTTGGGCCTGGACTTTCACTGGCTGGAGGGCTCCAAGGAAGGGCTGAGGCCAGTAGAGGCCTTTCCCAATCTCAAGGTGATCTCCATGGCCCTCATATCCAGAAACCCGGACTCTCCCATCGTGTGGCGAGGGCCCATAAAGCACAACGTGATCAAACAGTTCCTCAGTGACGTCCAGTGGGGGGACCTCGACTTCCTGGTGGTGGATCTCCCCCCTGGAACTGGGGACGAGCCCTTGAGTGTCGCCCATCTCATAGGGCAGGTGGACGGCTCCATCATAGTGACCACCCCCCAAGATGTGGCGCTTCTCGACTCCAGGAAGGCCGTTGGTTTCAGCAGGTTACTTCACATCCCTGTCCTCGGGATAGTGGAGAACATGAGCGGTCTTGTCTGTCCCCATTGTTCCAGGGAGATCCCACTGTTCAAAGTGGGGGGAGGTGAAAAGGCAGCCCAGGAACTCAGGGTAGACTTCCTGGGCCGAATTCCCATAGAGCCCGACATGGTGGAGTGCTGCGACAATGGGAGGCCTCTGGTCATAGCCAAGCCATACTCACGTGCCAAGAAGGCCTACCAGGAGCTGGCCTCGGCCGTGATGGCGAAACTGGCCCAAGTCTCCCCGACGACGAGCGCCCGCCTGGGCCCATGAGAGACTTGGAAAGAAGGGAAGCTTTCGAGGGCTCAGGGCCGAAAAGAGATGGCCTAACCAGCCAAGGAAGGGAGGTAACGAGGTGAAAGTCGCCGTCACAGCAACAGGTCCTGATCTCGACCATGAGGTGGATCCGAGATTTGGAAGGGCCAAGTATTTTCTCCTTGTGGACACCGAGACCATGCAGTGGAGGGCGATCCAGAACTCAACGAGCCTCGAGCTCGCCCAAGGGGCTGGAATTCAGGCTGCCCACACAGTCCTCAAGGAATGCCCCGATGTGGTATTGACGGGGAATTGTGGTCCAAAGGCCTTCAAGGTGCTGGAGGCGAGGGGAGTGAAAGTGGCCCTGGGAGCAAAGGGCACTGTGCGCCAGGCCCTGAAGGACTTCCTCGATGGGAAGTACGAGACGGCCTCTGGCCCGAATGTGCCCGGTCATTGGGGTTGAGGAGGGGGCGGGAACTCTGAAGCAAAACCCCTCTTGCTTGCCCAATGGATGGGCGGAGGCCTCGGGGGCGTGCTGGACTTTGGCCTGTGTGAAGAACAGTCTCGCAACCGGACGAGAACTGGGAGTACAAAAAACTGAAGTCTTTCCGAAGGGGGGAGAGGATGAGATTCGCGATTCCTCTGGCCAATGGTCTACTGTGTAATCACTTTGGACACTGCGAGCTTTTCGCCATAGTGGAGACCGATGGCAACAGGATCAAGGAGAAGAAGCTCCTTCCCCCACCTCCCCACGAGCCTGGTGTCATACCTAGATGGCTCAAGGAGCTGGGGGTGGAAGTGGTCATCGCAGGAGGTATGGGCGCGAGGGCCATGGGGATGTTCCAGCAAATGGGGATCGAGGTCATAACAGGAGCGCCCATCGAGACCCCCGAGAGCCTGGTGGAGAACTACATGAATCGAACGCTCGAGGTCGGGCCCAACGTGTGCGATCATTAAAAGCGCAGAGGATCATATCCGAGAGATGGGGCTCAGGGGGCCAGGGGATGGAGCACGACAATGGATCCGGTATTCAGGAGGAACTGGACAGAATCCTCCTCGAGGAGATAGGGAGGACCTCGAGCCCCCAGCTCATAGAACATGCCCTGAGGCCACACAACGTGGGGGCACTCGAGGATCCGGACGGGGAGGCCACAGTGAGCGGCCTCTGCGAGGATACTGTGAGGATACAGCTTCGGCTAGAGGGGTCAAAGGTCAGCGAAATAGCTTTTATGACCAATGGTTGTGCTGCAACTGTCGCCTGCGCGAGCATGGCAACGGAGCTCGCGAAGGGCAAGACCATCCAGGAGGCATTGAGGATAGACGGCCACAAGATCAGGGAAGCCCTGGGTGGTCTTCCCCGGGAGCACACCCACTGCGCTGACCTCGCGGCAAACACATTGAGGCAGGCGCTCCTCGATGCCCTGGAAAAGAAGAGAGATCCCTGGAAGAAGCTCTACAGGAGCAAAGGTCGAATATGAAGACATCGTCTGTCATCGCAGTGGCGAGTGGCAAGGGGGGGACAGGCAAGACCCTGGTGGCGACGAACCTAGCTAGGGTTTTGGGGGAAAGGGCCCAGATAATAGACTGCGATGTGGAGGAGCCCAATGTCCATCTCTTTCTCCATCCCACCGTGGAGACCATAACCCCATTCACACTTCCCGTTCCGGAAGTGGACTTCTCCAAATGTAGCTTCTGTGGTCGGTGCGGGGATGTATGCCAATATAAGGCCATAGTTGTGGTGGGAAAACAGGTCCTCACATTCCGCGAGCTGTGTCACGGCTGTGGGGCCTGCTCCCTTGTCTGCCCAGAGGGAGCCATAAGGGAGCAGCCGAGACTCGTGGGAGTCTTGGAGGAGGGGCGCTTCGATGGCGCTCTCTATGCGGCGGGTAGACTGAGGATCGGGGAGCCCATGGCAGCCCCTCTCATAAAAGCGGTTCGGAGACTTGCCAGAGACGGCAGGACAGTGATCCTTGATGCCCCTCCTGGGACATCATGCCCTGTGGTCGCTAGCCTAAAAGGGGTGGATTTGTGCCTTCTTGTCACAGAGCCGACTCCTTTCGGCATCAACGACCTGATGCTTGCCCTCAAGGTAGTGGAATATCTGGGCCTGCCCCACGCCCTCGTGATCAATCGGTGCGACTTGAGCAACGGAGAATTGGAAGAGATCTGCAAGAGAAGGGGCATCGAGACCCTCATGACCCTCCCCCAAGACAGGACCATTGCCGAGGCCTACTCGAGGGGTCAGCTCATAGTGGAGTCTCATCCCCCGTACAGAAAAAGCTTCGAGTCCCTGGCCAAGGATCTCCTCCTCATGGTGGAGAGGAATGGAGGAAAAGGCCGAGGTAATCTTTTGGGGAAAAATCCATGACTCTCGGACCATAAAAGGGGATGGACCCGTGAAAGAGCTCATCGTGCTCAGCGGAAAAGGCGGAACCGGCAAGACCACAATCGCAGCATTCTTCGCTGCCAAGCCCCCACAGAAGGTCCTGGCCGATGCAGACGTGGATGCTGCGGACCTGTTCATATTGTTGGAGCCACAGGTCAGAATGAAAAGGGAGTTCAGGTCCGGTCAATTGGCAGTCATAGATAGAGATCTCTGCACTGGCTGCGATAGGTGCAGAGAGTTTTGCAGGTTCGGGGCCATAGAGGATGGGTACAGCGTGGATCCCATGGAGTGCGAGGGTTGCGGGGTATGCACCCTTGTGTGCCCTGAGAAAGCGGTGACACTGAGACAAAGGGAGAGTGGGGAGTGGTACGTTTCTGAGACGAGGTTCGGTCCCTTTGTCCACGCTCGCCTGCGGCCGGGAGAGGAAAATTCGGGCAAACTCGTTGCCCTCGTGCGGCATCACGCGAGGACCCTGGCCGAGGAAAGGGGCATACCCTGGTTGATAGTGGACGGCCCGCCGGGGATTGGTTGTCCTGTGATCTCGGCAATGGCTGGGGCAGGGGCAGCCCTCATAGTCACCGAACCCACCCCCTCTGGCCTCCACGACATGAGGCGAGTGGCGGAACTGGCCTCCCAGATGAGGGTCCCCAAAGCCGTGTGCATCAACAAGTGGGACCTGAATCCTGAGATGGCAGTGGAGATAGAGAACCTCTGCAGGGACCTGGGCATGGAGGTTGTGGGAAAGGTATCGTACGATGAAAACGTGCCAAGGGCTCTCATGGCGAGAAAGAGCGTCCTCGAGTGGGCTCCCCAGAGCAAGGTGGTAAAGGAGCTCGACTCCCTCTGGGAAAGAGTGCAGGAGTTCGTGCCAGAAGCGGTAGCGTGAGACACCGTTGCCAGGAAGTCGAAAATTGTGCTGGACCCTTCAAAACAAACAGGCCTATCTAGAAGGCCAGAGAGGAGCTCACATGCCAGGCAGAAATGAAGACGATCCCACTGGAGGAA
>JAPWUY010000067.1 GCA_028275295.1 Thermodesulfobacteriota bacterium
AAATTATAAGCCACTCGAGGGGATCTGGTCAACTGGGTGGCTTCGCCCAAATCCACCTGAGAGATGCGAGCTATCTCACGGACCTTGCAAAAGAGACTTCAATTGTCGGTCTCTCATTTGGTTTCGGCTCCAATGGGAATATGGAAGGGTCCAGCGGGCCTTTGGGGCTTAAGCCCCCAAAATCAAGGACTTTGGAGACCGATCGAGGTTGGCTCACCCGTACCCTTGGGCTCGGATATGGAAGGGGCATTTCGGGGCTAAAGTTTCCGGAAAAGGATCCGATATTAACTTTTGAGGGCATGTTCCCCGAGGGGGAAGAGGAGGAAGGAGAGGAAGAGATCATGGTGAGAGGCTGGATGCAGAAAGCGGAGGTCACATCTGGTCTTTCTCCCCTGGAGCTCACGGACCAGGAATTCTCGAGACTCAGCAAATTGGTCTATGAGACCTGCGGAATAAATCTCCACAGGGGCAAAAGAGAGCTCTTGAGAGCGAGGCTTTCCAAGAGGATAAGGGAGCTCGGCTTCGGTAGCTTCGGGGATTACTACCGCTACCTGTGCTCTGATCCCACAGGCCAAGAGCTGATCAAGATGCTCGATCACATAACCACGAACTTGAGCCGCTTCTTCAGGGAAGAGGCTCACTTCAAGTTCCTCGAGGAGGAGTTCTACCCAGGCTTCAAGGAGCAAGTGGCAAGGGGCGTGAGGGGCCCCAGGCTCAGGATATGGAGTGCAGCTTGCGCTACGGGCGAGGAGCCCTATTCCATAGTCATGCATGCCATGATGAATCTTTCCTCTATCCCGGAACTGGACCTCAGGGTTCTGGCAACCGACATTTCCACAAGGGCTCTGGAGAAGGCATCCAAAGGCATTTACTCCATGGAGAAGATCTCGGAGGTCCCCCAAGAGCTGAGGAGGAGGTTTTTCCTCAAGGGGACTGGCCCTTGGGATGGAACCATGAAGGTGAAGCGAGAGGTGAGGCAGCGGGTAGTCTTTCAAAGGCACAATCTCCTGGATCCGGCTCCTCTGGATGAGGATGTGGACATTGTCTTCTGCAGAAATGTCCTCATCTACTTCGACAGGGAGACCCAGCGCCGTGTCTTGGAGAGGGTTGTGGAACCCCTGGTCAGGGGCGGATATCTCCTGGTGGGACACGCTGAGAGCATAAACGGGGCCATTTCCCATCTCAGGTACATAAAACCTGCCATCTACAGGAAGCTGTAGACATGAGACAGAGAATCGTGGGCATTGCGGAAATGCAAGTGAGCGATGACATCAACGAGGTCCTCGTAACCTATTCCTTGGGAAGCTGCATCGGGGTCGTGATATATGACCCTGAGGCCAGGGTCGGGGGGATACTCCACTACATGCTCCCCGACTCCTCCCTGGATCCCCACAAGGCGGCCGAGAAGCCTGCCATGTTTGCGGACACGGGCATACCCCTCCTCTTTAAGACCGCGTACGGGCTCGGCCTGGAGAAAAGAAGGGCTAAGGTAGTGCTCGTGGGAGGGGCTCAGGTACTCGATGACTCGGGATATTTCAACATAGGGAAGAGAAACTATGCGATGGCTAGAAAGATCCTGTGGAAGAACAATGTCCTGGTGGATGCCGAGGACGTAGGGGGCAGGATCAACAGAACCGTGTTTCTCGAGCTTGCCACGGGGCGGACACTTGTCAAGTCTCCAGGCAGGGAGATGAGGGAGCTATGAGCCTCAATGACAAGATACTCGACACCATGGACAGGATAAGGCCGTTTCCTCAGGTGGTGGTGAAGGTGTTGCATCTCCTTGAGGATCCCGATATCCCGGCATCGAGGATCATGGAAGTGGTGAGATACGATCCCGTTATCACCATGAGGCTCTTGCAGGTCTGCAATTCAGCCCTCTTCGGCCTCAAGAGAAGGGTGGAGTCCCTCCAGCAGGCCATGATAATCCTCGGCAGTCAGGCGATGATGAGGTTGATCGTGGCTTTCGGTGCCCTGGATTTGCTCAAGGACCCGCTTCCTGGCTATGGTCTTGAGAGGGGTGAGCTCCTGGATCACTCTGTGGCGTGTGCCACTCTGTCCCAGAGCCTTCTCAAGGAACTCAACTTTCCCGAGGACCACGCGGTCTTCACGGGTGCCATCCTCCACGATGTGGGGAAGCTGGTTCTCAACGAATATGCGGGGGAGCAATATTGGGAGATATCCAGAATGGTGGACGAGGAGGGACAATCGGCCATAGAGGCGGAGAGGGCTGTTCTGGGGGTGGATCATGCGCAAATCGGGGCGCAACTTGCCCAGAGATGGAATCTACCCCAGAGCATAGTGCTGGTGATCCTGAAGCACCACGAGTCAGTGAGCCCTGAAAGGGATCCCCTGGCTGTGTGTTTGGTCCATTTGGCAAATGTCATGTGCGTGCAGCTGGGTATAGGCGCAGGGACAAGGGGTTTGGCGAGTCGTCCCTCCCAGGATCTTGTCCAGTCCTTGGGATGGTCTCCCAAGAAGCTGGATGCCTGCTTGTCAGCTTTTTGGTGCGAGTTGGAAAGGGCGAGGAGCCTTCTAAACCTTCCCTCAGAAGGGAGGGCATGAAAATGGGAATAAGAGCTCTCATAGTGGATGACTCGGCGGCCATGAGATCTGTGGTCAAAAAGATATTGCTCCTTTCCGGGGCGGATGTGAGCCAGTGCATGGAGGCATCAGACGGAATCGAGGCCCTGGAGATCCTCTCCAGGGAGTGGGTGGATGTCATCCTGACGGACATCCACATGCCAGGGATGGACGGCATGGAGCTTTTGGAAAGGCTCAAGGAGGACGATATGTTGGGAAAGATACCGGTTGTCCTCATCACAACCGAGTCCCGCAAGGAGATAGTGGCGAGGGCGGCATCCCTCGGTGCCAAGGCCCATGTGAAGAAACCATTCCAACCCGAGACCATAAGGAAGGTCCTGGAGACAATCATGGGAAAGGAGTTTGCCCGTGGAAACGTTACGAGCATTGAGGGAAGCGATTTCTGAGGTCTTGGAGACCATGTGTTTTCTTTGCCCCGTTCCGGTGAAGGCGGCCCCTCCCGAGAGGCCACCGTATCACCAATGGCACGTGACGGAGCTGGATTTCAGCGGAGATTTCACGGGCCGCATGAGGCTTCATTTTCCCGAAGAGGTGGTAGGTGAGATGGCATCCTCCTTCCTGGGAAGACCGAGAGAGGAACTGCGAGATGAGGAGGTGAGGGATGTTCTGCTTGAGGTGACCAACATAGTGGGGGGCGGACTCCTGGAGCGGCTGGATCCCAAGGCAACCACCCGAATGTCTCTTCCGAGAGAGGCCCAGGAAGCTCTGAGCTGGGAACCGTCCGCTGGAGTGGCATTGGATCTCGAAGGTCTCATGATCCTGGGGGAAATCAGATGGATGAGGACAGGCCAGTGAAAGGAGGCAAGACCTGTGGAGGAGAGGCACGAAGAGAACCGTAGCTCCCCCCAAGGAGGTCCCATAAGGGTCCTGGTCGTGGACGATTCGGCCATAGTGAGGAAGCTCCTTTCCGAGGAGCTATCAAGGGCCTCAGGGATAGAAGTGGTGGGGACTGCCCCGGATCCCTATGTGGCGAGGGACAAGATAGTGGCGCTCGAGCCCGATGTCGTGACCTTGGATGTGGAGATGCCGAGGATGGACGGGATAACCTTCCTCAAGAAGCTCATGCGCTACTATCCCCTTCCAGTGATAATAGTGAGCTCTCTCACGCCCAAAGGGAGCCAGCTGGCCATGGAGGCATTGGAGGCAGGAGCTGTGGAGGTGGTGCCCAAGCCAGGGTCCTCTTACTCGGTCAAGGAGCTGGGAGACCTCCTCATCGAGAAAGTTGTGGCGGCTGCAAAAAGCAAGGGCAGCCTCAGAAGACAACACCCAGGTGGCCGAGATCTACCAGCATCCAAGGACTTGACAGGCCTCCGTTTCACGACCGACAAGGTCATAGCCATAGGAGCCTCGACGGGAGGGACCGAGGCCATAAAGAGGGTCCTGGAACCAATGCCACCGGATGCTCCAGGGATAGTGATCGTGCAGCACATGCCGGCACAATTCACATCCGCCTTTGCCAAGAGGCTGGACGAGATCTGCAAGATAAAGGTGACAGAGGCCTCTGATGGGGAGCTCGTGACCCCAGGGAAGGCCCTCATCGCTCCAGGAAATTTCCACATGATTCTCCAGAGGAGCGGGGCGCGATACATGGTGCAGATTCGCATGGGTCCTAGGGTGCACTACCAGAGACCCTCTGTGGATGTGCTTTTTCACTCAGTAGCCAGGGAAGCTGGTCCCAATGCTGTGGGGGTGCTCCTCACAGGGATGGGGGCAGACGGGGCTCGAGGCCTCCTGGCCATGAGACAGGCAGGAGCCCGAACCATAGCCCAGGACGAGGAGACATGCGTGGTTTTCGGAATGCCCAGGGAGGCCATAGAGTTGGGCGCAGCGGAGAAGGTCCTCCCCATAGAGGCCATAGGGATAGAGGCCCTCAGGATGGCAGGAGAGCCAAAGGAAGGCATTGGAAGCAGGGGAGCTGCTTGAGAAACAATATCTGGAGGAGGTAGGAATGAATGTAGAGTTCATCAACCCATTCATCAACGCGACCATAAATGTCTTGAGCACCATGGGAGGAGTGAACCCAAAGCCCCAAAAGCCCCACCTCAAGAACGGAAACCGCTCCTACGGAGAGGTCACGGGCATCATAGGGCTCGCTGGAAAAGAGGCCAAGGGTTCATTCGCAGTGAGCTTCTCAAGAGGATGCATTGAGAAGATAGTCTCCAACATGCTTGGAGAAGACATTCAGGACCTGGAGCAGGACATCATAGATGCCGTGGGCGAGATCACCAACATGATCTCCGGAGGTGCCAGGGCTGAACTGGAGAACAAGGGCTATTCATTCGAGATGGCAATACCATCGATAGTCTCAGGAAAGGACCACAAGATAGTCCACATAACGGATTTTCCAGTGATAGTCGTTCCCTTTGATACGGATGACGGCCCCTTTTTCGTGGAGGCTTGTCTCAAATGCGAAAAGTGAGGCTTACCGAAAAATAGAATAGAACGGAAAACGGGAGGAGTGCGAGATGCCGGATCTCAATGCCAGGATATTGGTCGTGGACGATTTCTCAACCATGAGGAGAATAGTCAGAGGTATCTTGAAGAAGCTAGGCTACAGAAACATCGACGAGGCAGAAGACGGACAGTCTGCACTGAAGATGCTAAAGCAAGCCTCTTACCAGCTCATCATATGCGATTGGAACATGCCGGTGATGACGGGCCTGGATCTTCTGAAAGCGGTCCGGGCGGATGAGGAGCTCAAGACCATCCCGTTTCTCATGGTGACAGCAGAGGCCAAGAAGGAGAATATCCTCACAGCCATACAGGCAGGGGTGAGCAATTACATCGTCAAGCCCTTCACGGAGGAGGTGCTATCCAAGAAGCTGGAAGAGATATTCAAGAGTAGGGCTGCTTGAAGAAGGCCGGGAGGCCCCGATGGGAAAATCTCGCATAGTGGTCGTGACCGACAAAGAACCAGTGAGGAGGTTGTTCAAGAGCGCAGCAGCTCATTTGGGCTCGGTGGTCAGTTTTGCCTCGACTAGGTCGGATCTCAGGATCCTCCTAGGGAGAAACGACACCGAGGCGGTTCTGGCACACAGCTCCGGGCCGAACTCTCTCGGGGCCGAGCATCTCCTATGGGTCCACAAACACTATCCCTGGATACAGCTCATTCTCATGATAGAGAAGGAGGAAACCAGTCCCCCCCAGATGAGAGAAGTGGAGAAGGTCGCTAGGATTGTTGCGAGGCCCAAGACTCTTGCCGAGGCTCAGAGGCTCATAAAGGGGCTCGCCAGGGAGGAGTCACTGGAAGAGACCTCTTCCATAAGCATAGAGACCGCGGATTTTCCGGCAGATGGTGTGGACGAGGAGATAATAGAGAGCATAACCCAGCTCATAGACCAGCTTCCCGCCCTCCCCTGGGTAGTCCAAAGGATACTGAACCTCATTCACAGGGAGGAGTCTTCCACCAAGGAGGTTGCGGAAGTGATATCCTTGGACCCGGCCTTGGCCGCTAGGGTCCTGAGACTGGTGAATTCGGCACTTTTCGCATTAGCCGAGCCAGTCACAACAGTGCATCACGCTGTGAGGCTCCTCGGTCTGGCTGAAATAAGAAATCTCGCCCTGGGCCTCAAGATAATGGACAGTCTGGTCCCGGAGCAGGGTATTTTGGACCGAGGGAGCTTCTGGGAACACAATCTGGCCTGTGCTGTGGCGGCCAGACAGATTGCCAAGCGAACAGGCATAGTGGACCCGGAGGAGGCATTCATGGGTGGGCTCCTCCATGACATAGGCAAGCTCATTCTGGATGGATATTTTCAGGAGCTCTGGTGGGATGTGCTCCACAGGGCCAAGGCTGAGAGAAAGCCCCCTGTGGAGATGGAGGCCAAGCTCATCGGTGTGCCTCATACCAGAGTGGGGAGGATGCTGGCAGAACATTGGAGGATTCCCGAACTCCATCAGATGGCCATAGAGCACCACCATGGAGTGCCTTGGGATCTGGCACTCCCGGAACAGGAGAGGGTGCTCTGCGGCACGGTGCAAGCTGCCAATCTATTGGCTCGATGGCTCGATCTGGGCTCAGGGGGGCCTGGAGTCCTGAGCCCCATCCCCCCTGAGCTGGCCCAGAGCCTGAGGCTGGATACGGAGAACCTCTCCCAGATCCTCAACCAGACAGTAAAAGAGGTCGCAGAATGGAAGAACAGCCTCGGGATAACCACTGGTTCCCGTCTCACACAATCGGGCATCCATGACGAGGGGATGGAAGATGCCGAACCCATTTGGGCCATAGAGCCTCCCTCGAGGAGACTTCCTACCCTCTCGGCCCTTCTGGGAACTATATGGCCCAATCTCCTCGTCTCATCCTTGGGAGATCCAATATGGGAGATGGCCTCCAAGGTGCATCCACAGGCAGTGTTCGTTGACCTCAGGTGGTTGCGGGTCGAGAGGGAAAGGCTCTCCAAGTTCCTGCTGGCACTCCAGTCCAAGACAAGCGCTCCCATATGTGTTTTCCTCTCCGAAGGCATGGATCTCATGCTCCAGGAAAGCCCCAATTTCCTCGTTTACAGGGGCCCAGCACACAGGGGTAACCTGGAGAGGGTCTTGATCCGCATTCTGGGGGGCGAGGATCACGCACAGGCCCTCAACTGACAAGCCCCAAGATTTCGCTCTCCTTTCAAGGCAGGCCACGGGCAGATAAGCTAGGAGTCCCTATATGGGGCCTCTCATCAAAGGCCCCAGGTCTCGCTCTCTAGCCCAAATGATTTTGTTCCCTTCTTTCTCAGCCCAAGACCCCCCGAAAACCATCGCTCCTCAGGGGCTGGGTTAGATTTCCCCATACCCTATCCTGCCTCACTGTTCAACGACCTCCACCCTCCTGTTTTTCGCCCTCCCCTCCTCAGTCCTATTGGAAGCGACAGGTGCGAGAGAACTCACTCCATAGGCCTTCAACCTGTTGGCCTCTACCCCGTACTTCGTGACAAGCTCTCTCACCACCGCATCTGCCCTTGCCTTGGACAGCTTGAGATTGTAATCGAGAGTCCCAACATTATCCGTGTGGCCCACCACATACACCATCAACGTCCTATTGTCCTTGAGAAGCTTCGCAATCTCCCTAATTGCAGGCTCGGACTCAGGCTTTATATCTGCCTTGTCAAAATCGAAATAGATTCCATAGACAGACGCACTCCCTTTTCTCTCAATATCGCTCAGCATGCTCTTTGCATCCGCAACCACTTCCTGGGCCATCTCCTGTTTCTCGACAATGGTCTTTGCAACCTCGTCTATCCTCTTCCCCAAAGCAAATACCGGTCACTGTGAACAAAAGAAGCCCACTCACCCATATTGGCTTTCCGTTTCCTTTCATTGCCGTTACCTCGTCCCAACTGATCCTTGGCGAACGATCTTGCCGAGCATCAAAGAACTGTATCGCTTTTTCTTGTAGCAGGCCCTCCTATGACTTACATGTGGCTCTCCG
>JAPWUY010000091.1 GCA_028275295.1 Thermodesulfobacteriota bacterium
GCCTTGTGAAAACGATCTCCGAGAAGCTGGCCGATTTTTCGAGCAGGTTCGATTACGAGAGCCTCACCCGCGACCAAATCGCCAAACTCAAACTCTATTTTCTCGACTGGCTTGGCTCAGCCTATGCCGGGGCGAGCCAAAAGCCGGTTCAGATGGTCCTGGCCGTGGCCAAAAGGCAGGGAGGAGCCCCGCAAGCTACCTTGATTCCAGACGGCTCGAGGAGCAGTGGACTCATGGCCGCCCTTGTAAATGGGGCCTCGTCCCACGTGGTGGAGATGGATGATCTACACAAGGAATCGGTTCTCCATCCCGCTGCAGCCATAATACCGGCGATCCTCGCAGCTGCGGAGAGCGAGGGTTCCTCGGGCAGGGAACTCATCCAGGCTATGGCCGTGGGCTACGAGGTGGGTATAAGAGTGGCTGTGGGAGCCGGGGTCTCCCATTACAACTTCTGGCACACTACAGGAACTTGCGGGACCTTCGGCGCTGCAGCCGGGGCTGGGAGGATTCTGGGCCTTTCGCCCCAGCAGATGACCTGGGCCTTGGGATCTGCCGGGACCCAGGCTTCGGGCCTCTGGGCTTTTTTGGTGGAGAACGCTATGAGCAAACAGCTTCACCCGGGCAAGGCTGCCATGAACGGACTTCTGGCGGCCCTCTTGGCCAGGGAAGGCTTCACAGGGGCTGTGAGCATCCTGGAGAGCGAGAAAGGTTTTTTCCGCGCCACATCCCGGGACTTCGACGAGAAACGGTGTGTGGATGGCCTGGGGAAAGAGCTCTGGTTCGAGAGGAACTCCCTCAAGTATCACGCCTCTTGCGGTCACACCCATTCGGCAATAGATGCGACCATAGAGGCCACGAAAGGAAAGAGGCCTGATCCAGAAAGGATCTCCACCATTCGGGTGAAGATCTACCGTGCTGCCTTGGATCTCCTTGGAAATGTGGAGCCCAAAAGCCCTTATCTGGCCAAATTCTGCCTTCCCTTTTGCGTGGCAACGGCGCTCCTTTATGGAAGAGTGGGCCTCGGTGCATTCACCCCGGAGAGGCTGGCCGACAAGAAGATCCAGGACCTGATGAGAAAAGTGGAGATGGAAGAGGACCCGGAACTGACAGCCCTCTACCCGAGAAAATGGCCTGCCGAGGTTGAGATACATCTCCGAGATGGCGGAATTCTCAGAAGCCGATGCTGGGATCCCAAAGGCGACCCCGAAAACCCCCTCACCGAGGAGGAAGTCAGAGAGAAGTTCATGGAGTTGACAGAGGGGATCCTTCCCGAGTCCAGGGCCGCGAGAATCTGTGAAATGGTGATGGAGCTCGAGAGAGTGGACAGGGTCTCCAGACTCTTCCATTGAAGGAATGAGGGGGATAGTTGTTCGAGATGGATTTCCCGGAGGATCCGTGAGGAGTTGGGAAGAGAGACTCGGAAAGATCGAGCTAGACTCGAGCTCCCTTTCCCAGCAGGTCTCTAGGGTCCTCACAGAGGCTATTCTGGAAGGAGTGTTCAGCGGCGGGGAGAAGCTCATAGAGAACAAGTTGCAGAAGGTGCTCGGTGTGAGCAGGAGTCCCATAAGGGAGGCCCTGAGGGACCTGGAAAGAAAGGGCCTAGTGGAAATAGTCCCACGGAAGGGATGCTTCGTGAGGAACATCTCCGCAAGGGATATAGAGGAGCACTTCCCAGTGAGGGCAGCACTCGAGGGACTCGCGGCAAGGGAAGCCATGCGAAAGATGGACTCCCAGACATTGGCCTTAATCGAGAAGACGCTGGAAGGGATGCGACAAGCAGTTGAGAATGGAGATGCGAAAACCTACTGGACACATCACAGGAGATTTCACGAACTCTTCATAGGTGCCTGCGGAAACCAGCTCCTGGTGAGTCTCCTCAAGACCTTGAGGACCCATGCCCTGTGGTACAGGTTCTCTTACAGATATTACCGAGAGGATCTGCGAAGGTCCCTCGCCTGCCATGAGGAGATAGCGGAGCTTTTTCGCAATCCAAGCACCGAGAGGGAGGAGGAGATAGAGAGAAAGGTGAGGACCCACATAGAGGAGGCCATGGAGAGGTTCCTCGAGTATTTGAGAGGTAAGGATGGAACGAAGCTCGGATCAGTGGAGGGATTCTCGAAATGACATGGGAGACAGTACGAGACCTCGGCCGGACCGGGGCCACTATTTACGGCCCCAAGGTTTTTTCCCGGCTTCTTTTCCTTTCTAGGGCACGGGGATGGAGGTACTTGCTCAGCTGGGGGCACAGGATAAGCGGGATCATCCTCGTGGTTTTCCTCCTTCTTCACATATGGACCCTGTCATCCCTAAAAGATCCCGACTCTTACAACGCCAAGATGAGACTCTTCTCGAGCTTTCCCCTCGTTATCATGGAATGGCTTCTCGCAATTCCGGTCATATTCCACGCCCTCAATGGCGGAAGGCTCCTCCTTTACGAGGGTTTCGGTGTAAAGGACGATAAGGCCTTAGTTGGATGGGGGATGGCTTCGGGTGCCGGATATGTGCTCCTTCTGGGATGGGCAATGGTCAGGGGGGACCAATGGGTTTCGACTTCCCTTTTCTGGATGGGAGCAACGCTTCTCGGCCTCGCTTCCACGGGATTGATGGTGAGGCCTTTCTGGATGTCCTACCAGCCCTTAGGATGGAGACTTCAGAGAATATCCGCGGGATTCTTGCTCGTTGTGGTGCCAGCCCACATGTTCTTCATGCACCTCAATGTGGCCGTGGGCCACGATGCCTCTCGGGTCATGGAGAGACTTGCGAGCCCTCTGATGAAGGGCCTGGATTTGGCCATCATGGGTTGCGTGGTCTTCCATGGAACGTACGGTGTCTTCTCGATCCTTTCAGACTACCTGGGGACCCGGTCCGCGAGAGTCGCCTTGGCACTGGCCATAGGGGCAAGTGGGCTCCTCTTGTTCTGGGCTGGGCTCAAGGTGATGATTCCTTGAAGGGGTGAACTCATGGGAAATGAGTGGAAGATTTCCGAGGTAATCTCGTGTGATGTCCTGATCTTGGGTGCCGGTGGAGCTGGACTCAGGTGTGCAGCCGAGATCCTGGAGAAGAGGCTGGGATGCAGGGTGATAGCGGTGACCAAGGTCTCCCATCCCCAAAAGTCTCACACCTCAACCGCCCAGGGCGGACTTGCGGCAGTGGATCCCAAGGATCCTGTGGACAAGCCCATATATCACATGTTCGATACCTGGAAAGGCTCCGACTGCATGGCTGATCAGAATGTGGTGAAGAGGATAGTGGAGGCGGGCTGGGAGGAGATCCTTTGGCTGGAAAACAGGGGGATGCATTTCTCCAGAGATGTGGATGGTAAGCTCGCCCGCCGAACCTTTGGGGGACACACACTGAATTTTGGCGAGACATCGGCCTACAGGGCGGTCTTCGAGGCAGACAGAACTGGCAAGGGGATAATGGATACCCTCTGGGGCGAGGTGATAAAGAGGGGGATCAGCTTCATTCACCAGTCCATGGCAACAGAGCTTCTCTTCAACGGAGATAGGTGCGTGGGGGCCGTGGTATTCAGTCCCAAAAGTGGGAAGTTCACGGCCATAAGGGCAAAGGCAACGGTTCTTGCCATGGGCGGGTGCGGACAGGTATTCAAGATAACCACGAATTGCAGGCAGAACACGGGAGACCATTTGGCCCTCGCTGTGGAAACTGGCCTTCCTGTCATGGACCCTGAGGCCGTTCAATTTCACCCAACAGGGATAGTGGGCCCAGGAATTCTAGCGAGCGAGACCCTGAGGTCTGTGGGAGGAATACTACGGAACAAGGATCTCGAAGCCTTCATGGAAAGATATGCTCCCAAGATGAAGGAACTGGCTCCTAGGGACCTGGTGGCCAGGGCCATAGAGACGGAGATCCGAGAGGGTAGGGGGATACTCAATCCCTCACACGGCATAGAGCACGTGTGGATAGACTTGCGTCATCTCCCAGAGCATGTCCACAAGACCCAAATACCCGAGGTGGCCAGCTTCTTCAAGAAGTTCGTCAACGTGGATACCAGAACTGAGCTCTGTCCCATAAGGCCAAGCAATCATTATCACATGGGCGGGATCCCCACCAACGAGGATGGCCAGGTCCTCAAAGGGCCCAACGATCGTGTTTCAGGCCTCTTCGCCATAGGGGAATGCGCGTGTGCAAGCTTCCACGGATTCAACAGGCTCGGGACAAATTCCCTCCTGGAGCTCATTACCATGGGCAGGTTCGCGGCCCAAAAGGCAATGGAAGACCTGGACCAGGAGCTTCCACCCCTCCCCCCAGATGCTGGGAGTAGAACCTTCGAGAAATTCTCTTCGTATTTCGCCGGGCATTCGAAAGTTACGGTGGGATCCTTAAGGGAAAGGATGAAGGCTGTGATGACAGAGAAGGTAGGGGTCTTCAGGAATGAACAGGGGATCAAGGAGGCCATCTCCCTCTTGGAGGAGCTCAAGGAAGAGGCCCAGAAGTGCGGTCTGCGAAGCAGGGATCTCCTCATGAATCAGGAACTCGTGGAGAGATGGGAACTGGACAATCTCCTCACCTCCGCGATGTTGATAGCTCAGGGGGCCCTCCACAGGAGGGAGTCGAGAGGGGGACATTTCAGGGAAGATTTCCCGGAGAGAAGATCCGAGTTCGACCGTCACACACTGGTTTACATGGAACAGTTTGGGAAGGTGCGGATCGATTGGAAGCCAGTCGACATGACCCTCTATGAAGAAGGTGGCCCCTACGCTGAGAAGTTCGGGATGATAGAGAGAAAATATTGAAGGGGGTCTTGGATTCCAGAGCTGCGCAAGGTATCGATTTATTTCGGTCACCAGGGGGAGTGAGAGAAAATATGAGCCAGGATCAAGACCTGACACTGAGAATAAGGAGATATGACCCCTCTACAGGTAGGAGCTGGCTTCAGGAATATCGAGTCAGAGCAGGGGGAATCCTGAGGTTCACCGATTTGTTGAGGAAGATCAATACCGAACAAGATCCCACCTTGGCTTGGAACTCCTCATGTGAACACGGCCAGTGCGGTAGCTGTGCGGTCCGAGTGAATGGGAAACCCCTCCTCGCGTGCGAGCTCCTAGTGGAGAATGCTGTGAAGGAGTTCGGAACCAAGGAGTTCCTGATCGAGCCCATCACCGTAGGGCCAGTAGTGAGGGATCTAGTAGTGGATCTGGAAGTGGCCTACAGAAGAGTGGAGGGCATGAAGCCATTCATAATCAGGCCCAGAGAAAACCCATACGGCGAGGGAGAATACAGGATAGACCCCAAGGAGATGGATCCTTATGTGGACGCGACCCGTTGCATAAATTGCTTTTGCTGCGCAACGGCCTGTATAAGTGGGCCGAGAAGTTTTGTCGGCCCCAATGCAATAATGAGCTGTGTGGTGAGGCTCCTGGACCCCAGGGAAGATGCCAAGGCTGAAAGGTTCAAGCTCCTCCACGGACCTAACGGGGTAGCCCACTGCCATACCTCAAAGGCTTGCTCCCACGTGTGCCCCAAGGAGATAGATGTGGCGCACTTTGTCCGCCTAGCCAAATCCTTGAGGCTCAAGGAGAAGGCCTGAAAAAACCCTCCAAGAAATTCCAAATGACTCGAGGATCCATGGGGCTAGGTACCCCAAGCGGAGGATTGCCTTGCGAGGGTGGACTATTTTTCGAGGTCCATGGTGCTCGTTCCAAGATGTGTCCTTGAAAGGGTCAGGCTGGCCCACTCCTCCGTAAGCACGGATCCGAGGGAGAGTTGAGGTTGACTCATTGATGGAACAAGTTAGAATACTCAGGACTCCTACTTTCCCGGGTGAGAAGAGACGCCGATGAGCTGGATAAGGTGGATAGGGCTTCTAATAGGGATCGTAGGGCTCTTCTGGTCCTTGCGGGGAAGGATGACCAGAAGGCTTAGCAGGGGAGAGGCCATCCTCGTGGGCTTAGGAGGGGGATTTCTAGTGGCTGTGGCATTGGAGCCTTCTGTTGTGGACCCTCTTCTCTTATTCAAGAAAACGGGGAGGATCGTCACCTTACTGATCATAGGGGAGATGGCCCTCCTCGGGGGGATGATCTTCCTCGGCATCAGACTGGGCCGGCTCGAGGAGAGGCTCGGAAATCTGATACACAACATGGCCCTCCGGGACTTCACGAGGGAGTTCGGCGAGAGGGCGGACTTCGCGAGGAAGATCCTCATAATTATTCCGGCATACAATGAGGCGGGAAATCTTCGGAAGGTGCTGGGGCGAATTCCCAAGAAGGTGTGGGATTATGAAGTCGAGGTGATCGTGGCCGTGGATGGGGCCACGGACAACACCGAACAAGTGGTCAGGGAATTCGATATCCCTGCTGTGGTGAATCAAGTCAATAGGGGTGGCGGTGCAGCACTGAGGGCTGGATACGAATTGGCCCTGAGGCACGGTGCCGAGATAGTAGTGACCATGGATGCTGACGGTCAGCACCAACCAGAGGAGATTCCCACCCTGGTGGAGCCCATAGTGAGGGGAGAGGCGGACCTTGTCAATGGATCTCGCGTACTTGGAAGGCAGGAGAAAGGGGATTTGGCTAGACAAGCAGGGATAGTCTTTTTCAACTTGCTTCTTTCCGTCTTACTGAGAAGGCGAATAACTGACTGCTCAAATGCTTTCAGGGCCATCCGCACCGAGTGCCTCGCCTCCCTCAATCTGAGAGAGGAGCAGTTCCACACAACCGAGCTTCTCATAGAGGCAATCTCCAAGGGTATGAGATACAAAGAGGTGCCCATAACTGTCACGAGAAGACAAATGGGAGAAAGCAAGAAACCCAAAACCCTGAGATACGGGACAGGGGTCCTCATGGCAATAGCCAAGACTTGGCTCAGGACATGAAAAAAGGGTCAGGCGCCGGACAGTTCGCCTTCATCATAGGATCTCCAAGATCAGGGACCACAATACTCGGGGAGGTCCTGGATGCCCATCCGGATATCTCCCAGTGGTACGAGCCATACTTCGTATGGGACAAGAATTTCAGGGAACGCCCAGACGATCTCAGATCAGCTCAGGACGCTACTCCAGCTGTGAAGCGCCAGATCAGAAAGGCTTTCGAGGATTACTCGAGGGCCAAGGGCGCCAAGGTAGTGGTGGACAAGTCTCCACGCAATTGTCTCAA
>JAPWUY010000040.1 GCA_028275295.1 Thermodesulfobacteriota bacterium
CGGAGGGACGCACTCTGTGCGCCCGCGTTGCAAGGCCGGACGCATAGCAAGGACTTTCATTACCGCCGGGGGTTAGGCGAGGGGCCGCTGGTTTAATGGGAGTGCAAGAGGACCGCTTTGGGTCTTCCTTGCGGGCGTGCGGAGCCCGCCCCTCCGCGGGATGGCCAAGGGATCGGGACAAGGCCTTCCGGGGGCAAACCAGGGGACGGCGCGAAGGGCGGTTTTCTCGGAGGGACGCACTCTGTGCGTCCGCGTTGCAAGGCCGCACGCGAGCCGAGGCATTCCATTTCCACCGGATGCGTGCGCGAGAGGCCGGGGCCCTAATGGGGAAAATCCTCCTCGAAGCCAATGCCGTCATTGTGGGCGTGCAGAGGCCGCCCCTCCGCGAAATGGCCAAGGGATCGGGACAAGGCCTTCCGGGGGCAAACCGGGGGACGGCGCGAAGGGCGGTTTTCTCGGAGGGACGCGCTCTGCGCGTCCGTGTGGTACGGCCGTCCGAATGTGGAGGCATTTCATTTCCACCCGATGACGAGGCCAAGGGCCCGTGGCCTAAGGGCGACATGCCGCGGTCAAGCCCGTGCCATCTTTTGCGGGCGTGCAGAGCCCGCCCCTCCGCGGGATTGGTCACCGGAGCTGGGATGGCCTAGCTGGGAAAGCCGCGGGATAACGCGAAGGGCGGTTTTCTCGGAGGGGCGCACTCTGTGCGCCCGTGTGGTACGGCCGTCCGAATGTGGAGGCATTTCATTTCCACCCGATGACGAGGCCAAGGGCCCGTGGCCTAAGGGCGACATGCCGCGGTCAAGCCCGTGCCATCTTTTGCGGGCGTGCGGAGCCCGCCCCTCCGCGAAATGGCCAAGCGATGGGGACAAGGCCTTCCGGGGGCAAACCGGGGGACGGTGCGAAGGCCGGTTTTCCTGGGCCCGCGCCTCTCTTGCCCGGGTGGGCCGGTTCGGGCTTGGGGAACTTCCAACCAATGGCCTCCACACTTCGAGCTTCTAGCCTCCCTTTTACCAGTGCATTTTCGCTGTCCCAAATATGGTTGCCGTTGCGGTCTTGGAGCATGTGTGGTATCTTCCATAAGCTAAGGCTCGGGAATACTGGGCTTCCAGGGCAGCTTGCCCATGAAAAACAAGAGGAACATTCGATTGGTCCTCGTGTACGATGGTGGAGGTTACCACGGTTGGCAAGTACAGCCCGGGGTTTTGACGATTCAGCAAGTGGTGGAGGACACCCTCTCTCGGATCATCCAGGAAAGGGTGAGGGTCAAGGCAGCTGGGAGGACGGATGCGGGGGTGCACGCTCTCTTTCAGGTGGTGAACTTCTCCACTCACTCTGGCCTTGCGCCTCAGGTCCTCTTGAGGGCGCTAAATGCTCTTCTTCCCCCTGACATTAGGGTGATTTGGTCCGAGGAGGTGCCTTCCTCATTTCACTCGAGATTCTCGGCAGGGGCAAAGACCTACCAGTATTGCATTTGGAACAGTCCCGTAGCATGTCCTTTCCTGAACAGGTATAGCTGGTGGATACCGATGCAGCTGGATCTCGAGGCCATGAGGAAAGCTGCCTCACAGATCATAGGAGAGCACGATTTTGTGGCCTTCAAGGCCTCTGGCTCGGATGCCAAGAACACGGTGAGAAGGGTCCTAGAGTGCGGATGGGATGAAAGTGGCCCGATGCTGAGGTTCTCGGTGAAGGCGACGGGCTTCTTGAGATACATGGTGAGGGGACTTGTGGGCACTATGGTGGAGATAGGCCTGGGGAAAAGGCCTCCTGAAGATCTTCTCCAGGTAATAGAGTCAAGGGAGAGGTCCTTGGCCGGGCCCACAGCTCCCGCAAGGGGGCTTTTCTTGGCCAGGGTTTTCTATCCACCGGAGTTCTCGTTGGAGCTGGGAGAGGAGGGATGTTGCGGGTGGATGGAGCACCTTGTGGGGTTGAAGGCTGCGAGTCCATCTGGACTTTAGACCACTGATTGCGAGGCAATTTTGATGTCGCTGTTTCTGGTCACAGGAGGTGCTGGGTTCATAGGCTCCCACACCGTGGAGAGATTGCTGGAAGAGGGTCACAGGGTGCGGGTTGTGGACAATTTCTCAACTGGGAGAAGGGAGAACCTATCCCATTTGCTAGGCCATCCATGCTTGCAAATAGCTGAAGGGGACATATGCGACGAGGAGCTCGTGGAACAAGTGATGGATGGTGTGGACTTCGTCATTCACCTGGCGGCGATCCCCTCTGTCCCCAGATCTGTCGCTGATCCCTTCTCGAGCTACAGGGTGAACGTGGAGGGCACCCTCAAGGTCCTCGCCTCGGCCAGGGATGCGGGAGTGGGGAGGGTTGTCCTGGCATCCTCCTCTTCCATCTATGGCGGACTGGATGAGGACAGGAACTCCTCCAAGGCCAAGAAGGAGTCCATGCCCCCGAGGCCCCTCTCGCCCTACGCGGCAACGAAGCTCGCAGCAGAAGGACTGTGCAGGGCCTTTTTCCATTCATACGGGCTGGAGACAGTGGCTCTTCGTTATTTCAACGTGTTCGGGCCGAGGCAGGATCCCACATCCCAATATGCATCGGTCGTCCCGAAATTCGCATCAGCGCTCCTCAAAGGAGAGAGGCCGACCATATACGGGGATGGTCACCAGACGAGGGACTTCACTTACGTGTCAAACGTGGTAGAGGCGAACCTCCTCGCCTGCAAGGCCCTAGGGGCAGAAGGTGGCGTCTTCAACGTGGCCTGCGGAAGAAGTGTCAGTGTGCTCCAACTCCTGGAGATGATGGCAAGGGAGCTCGAGGTCAGAGTCGAGCCCCGCTTCGCTCCTCCAAGACCTGGAGATGTGCGCCACTCGAGGGCTGACATCTCCCTCGCTAAAAGTGTCCTGGGCTATAAGGTGCAAGTGGACCTGGAAGAGGGGATAAGGAAGACATTGGACTACATGAGGCGCCTGATGGGCGCTCAGAAAGGAGCAGGGGAAAGAGACATTGGGTGAAAGAAGTTCCAAGTGGGTTGGTCCCGGAAGAGGCCATTGGCTCCGGGGTTCCGAGTCGGGTTCGGTATTCCATGTCCCTAGAAGATCGCGAGAAAGATGATCTCGCAGAAACGGTCTTCCCATTGGTTCGGCACCCTTGGGGAGGGGAGTTTGGCCATGGGGAGCGGCCGGAGAAGGGGATTCTGGGCTAGGCATTTCAAAAGGAGACTAGAAGGGGGTTGGGAGAAATGAACATATGTGTTGTGGGTGCTGGCTATGCTGGGCTTGTCACAGCGGCGTGCTTCGCTGAATTCGGCCTCAGGGTCACATGTGTGGACAAGGACGAGAAGAAGATAGAGAGCCTGAAGCAGGGGAAGGTCCCTTTCTTCGAGCCCGGGCTCGAAGAGATGGTCCAGAGGAATATGGCCCAAGGAAGACTCTCTTTTTCGACAGATCTCGCCTGGGGTGTGCGCAATTCATTGGTCATATTCATCTGCGTTGGCACGCCTTCCAAGGAAGACGGAAGCGTGGATCTTTCCGCGGTGGATGAGGTAGCTGCACAGATTGGCGAGGCCCTCGATGGTTACAAGCTAGTTGTCACCAAGAGCACTGTCCCTGTTGGCACCACAAGGAGGGTTGAGGCCATAATAAGGGAGAAAAGCAAGGGGAAGTATCACTTCGATGTGGCGAACAACCCCGAATTTCTCAGAGAGGGGTCCGCAGTAGAGGACTTCATGAGGCCCAACAGGGTGATAATAGGTGCCGAGAGCGACCAGGCCAGGGCCATCCTCAGGGATCTCTATAGCCCCCTCTATCTCATAGAGGCCCCCTTCGTCATAACCAACATTCAGACCTCGGAGATGATCAAATATGCGAGCAATGCCTTTTTGGCCACCAAGATCTCCTTCATAAACGAGATGGCCCTCCTCTGCGACAAGCTTGGCGCCGATGTATATCAGGTGGCTCGTGCCATGGGCCTGGACCAGAGAATAGGCCCCAAGTTTCTCCATCCAGGGCCTGGCTTCGGTGGATCCTGCTTTCCCAAAGACACGAGGGCCCTTGCCCACTTCGCCAGGGAGGCGGGAGTGGAGCTGGAGATAGTGGAGGCTGTGATCAGAGTCAACAAGAGGCAAAGGGAATGGGCTGTGAAGAGGATCGAGGAGGCGCTCGGCGGAATACAGGACAAGACAGTGGCCCTCCTGGGCCTCACCTTCAAGCCGAATACGGACGATATTCGAGAGGCTCCGGCCATTTACATAGCCCAGGAAATCTTGACAAGAGGTGGAAGGCTGAGGGCATACGATCCCGTTGGGATGGAGAATGCCTCCCATGTCCTGAATGGCAACGTCACCTTCTGTTCCGATGCTTACGATGCAGCTACAGGTAGCGACGCTCTGGTCATAGCCACTGAGTGGAACCAGTTCAGAAATCTGGACATGGACCGGATGAAGGAACTCTTGGCAAGGCCAATTCTCGTGGACCTCAAGAACATTTACGACCCCGAAAGGATAAGGGACAAAGGCTTCGCCTATTATGGGGTGGGGAGGAACTGATGGCCTTCCTGCCCAAAGCCTTTGCCAAAAAAGGAGTTCCAGCTCCAGTCGAATCCAAGAAAACAAAGAGCGCCATAAGAGAATACGCCGAGGCTATAGCCATAGCCCTCCTCATAGCCTTGGTC
The DNA here is from genome assembly GCA_028275295.1 of Thermodesulfobacteriota bacterium. Lineage (GTDB taxonomy): Bacteria > Desulfobacterota > Desulfocorpusculales > Desulfocorpusculum > Desulfocorpusculum > JAPWUY01. The sequence continues at coordinate 4,633 of JAPWUY010000040.1, forward strand.
ATAAGGACCTTCATTGTCCAGGCATTCAAGATCCCGTCGGGTTCCATGATTCCCACTCTGGAGATAGGCGATCACATCCTGGTGAACAAGTTCATCTACGGCTTCAGGATCCCGTATACGAGGATCCGCCTCCTCCCCTTCACAAAACCCGAAAGGGGCGACGTCATAGTGTTCGTCTATCCGGAAGACAAATCCAAGGACTTCATAAAGAGGGTGATCGCGGTCGGTGGAGACACAGTGGAGATAAGGGACAAGAAGGTCTTCATAAATGGAAAGCCCTGGGATGACCCCCACGCCTTCTTCACAGACCCGAGGATAATTCCTAGGGGCATGGACCCCAGGGACAATTTCGGCCCGGTCAAGGTCCCAGAGGGAGAGCTATTCGTGATGGGAGACAACAGAGACAATAGCAGGGACTCTCGCTACTGGGGATTTGTCCATGTGGGCGAGGTCAAGGGCAAGGCTTTCCTCATTTACTACTCGTGGGACAGCGCCAATCACGGAATCCGATGGAGCAGGATAGGGAGGCTGATACGCTGAGAGGAACGAAAAGGGCTACCTTGACGAATGGGCATCTTTTTTGCTAATTGGCCCAGTTGGAACGCACTCCGTCGAAGAGGAGATGCCCCGAGTGGGGCCGCATAAAGGGGGGCAGGAGATCTCCAGGCCAAAATAAGGATATGGGCCTGGGCAAAAAGATGAATCATTCTCAAGGGTTGCGTTGAAATTCCGCGATCCTTTACGGGCGGAGCCTTTCTTTTGGAAACCACCATCCATCCCACGATAAGGTTCTCTTCGAGCCAGTGGTTCCTCATGGGGAGATCTCTTGGGGACGGGCACCTTTACTCCACAGCGTCACCTCGGTGACGCCTCCATTGCTTGACCCCGGAAGGGCGGTCGTGCTACCAAATACAGGCCCTCGTACAAGGGGGAGGGAAGGGATCGGGACATGCCTCCAGATACGGGAAAGAGGGTGCTCCTCGATGCATCAGGGGTGAGAAGGGCTTTGAGGAGGATGGCGAGCCAGATAGCCGAGCGCCATCCGGGAGAGGGTGACTTGGCCCTCGTAGGGATAAGGACAAACGGGATTTACATTGCCCAAAGGCTCGCCAAGGAGATCGAGGCCATAGAGGGCCTAAGGCTCGAGACGGGGATCATAGATGTCACCCTCTACAGGGATGACATCTCTAGAGGAAGGCCGCACCCACTGGTCAAGAGGACCGAGATCCCATTCCCAGTTGACGACAGGAAGATAATCCTCGTGGATGATGTGCTCTTCACTGGCAGGACGACCCGCGCAGCACTCGATGCCCTCATGGATTTCGGGAGGCCAGCTCTGGTCGAGCTCGCTGTGCTTGTGGACAGGGGGCATAGGGAGTTGCCCATTCGGGCTGACTATGTGGGGCTCGAGGTCTCGACCTCCAGGGATGAATCCGTGATAGTTCGCATGGAAGAGGCCGAGGGAGCCGATGAGGTCCTCCTTGTGGGGCCAGGGTGGAAAGGGGAGTCGTGAGCGAGGTGGCTTGGCAGAAGGGCTGGTGGAGAAAGGATCTCCTCAGCATAAAGGAGCTCAGCCGCGAGGAGATCCAGATGATCCTGGATACCGCCGACTCCTTCAAGGAGATCTCCACGAGGGACATAAAGAAGGTTCCCACCCTGAGGGGGAAGACCGTGATCACCCTCTTTTACGAGCCCAGCACTCGCACGAGGACCTCCTTCGAGATCGCTGCAAAGAGGCTCAGTGCGGACACCATAAACATCTCGGTCTCCACAAGCAGTGTGGTGAAGGGCGAGACGCTCCTGGATACAGCCCTCAATCTCCAGGCCATGGAGCCCGACATAATAGTCTTGCGCCACAGCGCAGCGGGTGCACCGGATATGCTGGCTCGAGCCCTGAAGGCCTCGGTGATAAACGCGGGAGATGGCTTCAGGGAGCACCCGACTCAGGCCCTCCTCGACATGATGACGGTGAGGGAGAAGAAGGGAAGCCTCGAGGGATTGCTCCTGGCAATCGTGGGAGACATAGCCCACAGCAGGGTTGCCAGGTCCAACATTTACGGGTTCAAGAAAATGGGGGCCAGGGTGAGAGTGGTCGGCCCAGGCACTCTCATCCCTAGGGGGATCGAATCCCTCGGGGTGGAAGTCTTCCACGACCTCAGGGAGGGGATCAGGGGGGCGGATGTGGTAATGGCCCTGCGGATCCAGAGGGAGAGGCTCGAGGGGGCCTTTTTCCCCTCCGAGAGGGAATATGCCAGGTTTTTCGGCCTCAGCCTGGATGTGCTCAGGGAGATGGCGCCCAATGCCCTCATCATGCATCCAGGGCCCATGAATAGGGGGGTGGAGATAACGCCGGATGTGGCAGATGGGCCCGGCTCGGTGATCCTGGAGCAGGTGACCAATGGAGTCGCTGTGAGGATGGCTGTTCTCTACTTGCTTGCTGGAGGCACAAGAGGTGAGGATCTGCATTAGAGGGGGAAGGGTGGTGGATCCCTCCCAGGGCCTCGATGGGCCCGCTGAGATCTGGATAAAGGGCGGCCAGATAGAGGCCATCTGTAGGGCTGGGGCTCCAGTCGGCGGATGCCAGAGGGACGCCCAGATCATAGAGGCGAAGGACTTCCTCATCGTTCCAGGCCTTGTGGACATGCACGTTCACCTGAGAGATCCTGGCTACGAGTACAAAGAGACCATCCTCACTGGAGCAGAGGCAGCTGTGGCAGGCGGGGTCACATCCGTAGCATGCATGCCCAATACCGATCCACCCATGGACCATGGGGCGGTTGTGGAGTACGTCCTCAGGAAAGCCAAGGAGGCCGCCCTTGCCAAGGTCTATCCCATAGGAGCCATATCCCGGGGCCTGAAGGGGGAGGCCCTCTCCGAGATCGGGGAGCTCAAGGCCTCGGGGGTTGTGGCCATATCGGATGATGGGAGGCCGGTCACCAATGCCCTCGTCATGAGGAGGGCCATGGAGTACGCGAAGGGATTCGGTCTTCCTGTGATCTCCCATTGCGAGGAGCCCACTTTGAGTGCCAGGGGCTCCATGAATGAGGGAGAGGTCTCCCTGGAGCTGGGCTTGAGGGGAATTCCCTCGGTGGCCGAAGAAGCAATGGTGGCGAGGGACATTCTTCTCGCCGAGTGGACTGGATGCCACGTTCACATAGCCCACGTGAGCACGGCTGGGTCCGTGAGGCTCATAAGGGATGCCAAGAGAAGAGGGGTCAAGGTTACGGCAGAGGTCACCCCCCATCACCTGGTCCTGACCCACGATGCAGTGCGCAGCTGGGATACGGATACCAAGGTGAATCCCCCTTTGAGAAGCAGGGAGGACGTGGAAGCCCTCCAGGAGGCCTTGAGGGACGGGACAATAGATGTCATAGCTACAGATCATGCCCCCCATGCGAGGGTGGACAAGGAAGTGGAATACGAGCTTGCTGCGTTCGGAATATCCGGCTTGGAGACTTTGGTGGGCCTCACCTTGATGCTTGTGGAGAGAGGGGTCTTGGATCTCTCCCAGTGGGTGACGAAGGTCTCCCTGAACCCCGCAAGGATCCTGGGTATAAAGGGTGGGACCCTCACCCCGGGAAGCCCGGCGGATCTGACGATCATTGACACGAACACTTCCTGGAAGGTGGATCCCGCAAATTTCCGCTCCAAGGGGAAGAATACGCCTTTCAAGGGCTGGATCCTCAAGGGGAGGGTCGTCTACACCTTAGTAGATGGCCGCGTTGTGTACAAGGCAGGAATTTGACCCCGAAGCAGTGATGTCGCCTTGGCATTGCCGAAAGGGGGCGTGGGTGAGCCAGGGGCCGGAGGGTCGGGCTCTGCACGACCGCAAAAAACCGCCTTGGGCGTGGAATCTACCCATCTTCACGGCTTAAGACGAACACTTTCCTCCGGAAAACCACAAATGGCACCCGGGGGTTAAAACCATCTTCCGAGGACTTTCGACCCCGTGGCCATAGACGTGCCGTCCCTGGTTGAACCTCGAGAAAATACTGCTCGCATCCTAGTTGTGGATGACGAGGAGGGCATGAGGGACTTCCTCTCCATACTCCTCCAGAAGGAGGGATATATGGTGAAAACCGCAAAAAGCGGAGAGGAAGCCCTCCTCATCCTCGAGCAGGAGAGATTCGACCTCGTCATCACAGACCTGAGGATGCCGAAAATCACTGGCCTCGATGTGCTTCATAGGATTAAGGAAAAGGATCCAGAAATAGGGGTCGTCATGATAACCGCTTACGCCTCCACGGAGACGGCCGTGGATGCCATGAAAGGCGGTGCTTTCGATTACATAGCGAAGCCATTCGATGTCGAGGAGATGAAGGAGGTGGTGAAGGAGGCCCTCAAAAGGCGCCTAAGGGAGGAGATGGACCGAACCTTGGGCCTCCAGAAGCGCACGAGAACGAGCTTCGGAGACATAATCGGGACAAGTCCCGCAATGCAGAAGATCTTCGATCTCATCCCCCGGGTGGCCGCAACCCCGATAAA
>JAPWUY010000041.1 GCA_028275295.1 Thermodesulfobacteriota bacterium
GGACCACATCCTGAAAGTGGATGGAGAGGTCCTTCCTCCTGCTCAGGTCTACAGGACCATAAGGCCCAAAAGGACCTCCGCTCTCGCTGGTCACGATGGCTTGAGTGAGTGGGAGTGAGAAGGGCCTTTCCCCTCAAGATGGGGGAGTGTTACGAGGCTCATAGAGTGGCCTTTCTCCTCTCCTCCTCCCTGAGTTCCCTCCTCAGGAACTTCCCCACCTTGGATTTGGGTAGCATGTCCCTGAACTCTATGTATTGGGGCACCTTGTAGGGGGCCAGACGCTCCTTGCACCAATTTATGAGCTCCAATCCGCTCACACCCTTGATATCCTCCTTGAGCACCACGAAGGCCTTTATCCTCTCTCCCACCCTCTCATCGGGCACCCCCACCACACTCGCCGCTATGACCGCGGGATGTTCCTGGAGAACCCTTTCCACCTCAGCCGCAGCTATCCTGTAACCCTTGTGCTTTATGAGATCCACAGACCTGTCCCTGAAATAGAGCCACCCCTGAGTATCTATCTCGACGATGTCCCTCGTCCTGTACCAAACCTCCCCGTCTATGACAGAGAAGCATTTCTCGGTCTCCTCTGGCTTGTTCCAGTAAGCCTTGACCGCATAGGGAGATGTGGCCAGGAGTTCTCCGGCCTCTCCCTGGGGAACTGGCTCCATGGTCTCCGGGTCAACCAGCCTGAACTTGCTTCCTGGAGAAATCCTTCCGGCAGCTCCCTCTGGTGGTATCCCATCCTGGGCATAACTCAAGGATACCGCCCCGCAAAGCTCCGTCGCTCCATATCCCTGGTATAGGGGTACCCCAAACCTCTTGAACCACCTCCTTCCCACTTCCACTGGCAGGACATCTCCTCCTGTGCCGCAATATTTCAGGGAGCTGAGATCGTAGAAATCGAGTCGGTCGTGCTCGAGGATCATCCTGTAGAGGGCTGGAACGGCGAACATCCGAGTGGCCTTGTACCTCTGGATGTGGTCGAACATGGCATCCAGTACTACTCTGGGCATCACGATGACCGTTTCCCCCGTGACGAGAAGGGGAGTCATTGCATCCATCTGGCCTATTATGTGATAGAAAGGCGCAGCCAGAAGGGTGACTCCTTCCCCCTCGGGCACAAGCCCCTCGGCCGCCCTAGCCCACTCCCTAGCCCTATACATGAAAAGGCCTGAGGATAAAGGAACTCCTTTGGGGAAGCCAGTTGTGCCTCCTGTATAGAGCATGAGGGAGGTATGTTCGGGATCCCCTTCATACCGAGGAAGATGGGCCTCGGAGGCGGACTTCTCGAGGAGCTCCTTGAGAAGCACGAACTCAGCTCCCTTGGGTATCTTCCCAGATGGGACCCTCCTGAAGGCCCTTCCGATCATCTCCTTCCACCACGGGATGAGATCTGTCAGGGTCGTCACCACTATCTTTCGGATCTTTGTCTCGGGGAGCACATCCAGGACATAGCTCAAATTCGTATCCATGCAGAAGACCACATGGGCTTCCACGTCATTTGCCATGTATCTGATGTCGTAAGAAGTGTAAACGGGGGCCACCATCACGGGCACTGCTTCCAATCTCTGGAGGGCCAGCCAGGCCACTATTGTCTGGGGCATGTTGTAAAGGTACAGGATTACCCTGTCCCCCTTTCCCACCCCCATCCTCGAGAGGGACCCCGCCATTCGCAAGACCATTTCCGAAAGGGTCCTGAAATCGTACCTCTCCCCAAGATACACCATGGCGGTCTTTCTCGGGTTCCCCTTTGCCACCTCCTGAAATGCCTCGTATGTGCTTTTTGCCTCCACGGCTCCCATGATCTCCTCAGACCCCCACGAAGCTGGCTCTGACCTCGGGATTGTCCCTCAGCTCCTGACCCGTGCCCTGGAAGCTGAGCATGCCATTTTCTATCACGTAACCCCTGTCCAGGCTGGGAAGGAGAGGCCTCGCGAATTGCTCTGCCACAAGCACCGCTATACCTTCCTTTCTTATACGCCTTATGGCCTCGATGAGAAATCTCTGCATCATGGGGCTCAATCCCAAAAGGGGCTCGTCCAGGAGAAGGAGCTTGGGTCTGGTCATGAGGGCCATCCCCACAGAGAGCATCTGTTGTTCCCCGCCACTGCAAAACCCCGCCTTTCTCTTCCTCAGTTCCCTAAGAGGGGGAAAGATCCCGTAGACGAACTCGAAGCTCTTCTGGACCTCGGGGTCCTTCCTCAAATAAGTGCTTATTCGGAGATTCTCCTCCACGCTACTGTCAGGGAATATGGGGTGCCTTTCCCGGCTCAGGGCAATCCCTTTTCTGATTCGATAACTGGGCTTTGAGTGGAGCATCTCCTCGCCCTCGAACCACAATTCCCCCATGACAGTTATTCTCTCGCCGCCTCTTCTTTCCTCCTTGATCTTGATGTCGATGATGAGTCCCGAGATGGTGTTCATCAGAGTTGTCTTGCCCGCGCTATTGGGGCCGAGGACTCCAACTATCTCCTCCCTCTTGACCTCTATGCTAAGGTCGTTTATGGCCAGGGCATTTTCGAAGAACACCATGAGATTCTTGGCCTCGAGCATCCTCACTCCTCCACCTCTGTCCCCAGGTAGGCCTTCTGAACCTCCTCCATCTCCATCACCTTTTGAGGAGGGCCGTCTGCTATTTTTTGACCGAAGTTCATGACCATGACCCGGTTGGCAACTCTGAAAAGCTCCCTGAGCCTGTGCTCCACCATTATGATAGTGAGGCCCTCCCTGTGAAACTTTTCCAGCATGGGCAGGGTTGCCGCCACCTCGGACATGGCCATACCCGAGAAGAGCTCGTCCAGGATCAAGAGCTCGGGCCTCAAGGCTATGCATCTTGCCAGATCGAGCCTCTTCAAGTACCCGTGGGGAAGAGTGCCCGCTATCTTGTAAGGGACGAAGGAGTCCCTCTCGAATCCCAGGTCATCGAGGATGTCTATGGCTATGTCGTCCCTCTCGCCGTATTTTCCCCCCCTGAATTTCCTGACCCTTGGGGAACAGAGAGGCACTATCAGGTTCTTGAAAGCCGGGAGCTTGTGAAGGGTCCTGGCCATCTGGAAGGTCCTGGCTATGCCCAGACAGGCTATTTCATAGGGCGGCTTGCCCGTTATGTCCTGCCCCTTGTAAAGGACTTTTCCCGATGTGGGCTTCACAAAGCCCGTTATCAAGTTTATCAGGGTCGTCTTTCCGGACCCGTTGGGCCCGATTATCCCCACGAACTCTCCACGCCTCACCTCGAGGCTGACATCGCAGACAGCCATTATGCCGCCAAAGGTCTTGGTGAGCCTCCGGACTTCCAGGATCACATCCTCCGTCATTTCAGACCTTCACCATCCTCTCGAATTGGTGGTAGCGCCTCTGGAGATAGTGGAATATCCCCTCCGGAAGGGCTGCCAAGGCACCTATGAGGATGAGCCCGTAGAGGGCCATCCTCAACCCACCCATGGCACGCAAGGCCTCGGATAGAGGAACGAGGATGAAGCTGCCCAGCGCTGCTCCAGCGAAACTCCCAGGCCCTCCCAGGACCACCGCTGCCAGGGGCAAGATGGTGTAGTCGAGGGCCAGGACCGATCTCCCCACGAATTGGTAATAGTGGGTCATGAGTGCCCCTGCAAAGCTTCCCACGGCCGCAGCCAGAAAGATGGACTGGGCCTTGTACCAGTAAATATTGACCCCAGCTGCCATCACCACACGGTCATCGTCCCTTATTCCTCTGAGGATCATGCCGAAATCCTCGTCCAGGATCTTCCGAAACCCGAAAAGCGCCAAAAGGAGCGCCCCCACAGCCAGGTAAATGGCGATCCAGCCGCTGGGATAGGCCGAGAGGGAAAGGAGGCCGTGGGTCCCACCCAGGATCTCCAGTGTCTCGATGAGATGTGCGAAAAGAAGGGGGAGTATCAGGGTGACTATGGAGAAGTAAACCCCCCTGAGCCTCACAACCGGGACCAAAAGTGCGGTGCAGATGAGTGCCCCCCCTATTGTTCCTGCCGGGATGGTGAGAAAAATGGGCCAACCCAGATAGTGGTTCAAAGCACCGGCGAAGTACGCCCCAGCCCCGAAAAATAGAGCCTGACCCAATGAGACCAATCCCACACTGTTCATGAAATCCCAGCTAAGAGCCAAAAGACCGAAGATACACGAGTAGAAGAGCACCTTTTCCCAATAAGTTCCGTGGAGCAAGATGGGAAGAAGGATCAGCAATGCAACGGGTAAGGCCCTGGGCATGAGAAGATAGAGGAGGTCCCGCGAGGAGGCTAGGACGTAGATGGTATCGCTCCTCGCCTTTATGCCCCTATCGAGCCTTTCCTTCCTATATTTTTCCCCTTCCGCCATCTCAGACCCTCTCTTCCAATTCCTTGTATTTGCCCAGGAGGCCTGATGGCTTGATTGCCAATATGATGACTATGGCGGCAAGGGTGACTACTGTCTGCCACTGGGCCCTGAGGAAAGTGGCAACCAGGATCTGGGAGAACCCCAAGATGAAGCTTCCTAGCAAGGCCCCAGGCAGGCTCTCCAACCCCCCGATTATGCCCACGGCCAGAGCGTAGAGGAGGATGTCGTAACCCATCTCCGTATCTATGGCGCCGAGGGGCAGTATTGCGAGGCCCGCCACCACCGCCAGGCCGGAGCCCATGGCGAGGCTCAGGGCAGCCGTCCAGTCGGGATCTATGCCAACGGCAATGGCTGTCCTCTCATTCTGAGCTATGGCCCTGAAGGAAAGGCCTGTCTTCGTTCTCCGGGTGAACAAATAGAGGACCACGATGAGCGCAGCCCCTATCCCCACCATCACTATCCTCTGATTGTCCACCCAAACCCCTCCTATGTTCACGCTTCCCCTGATGAAAGGTGGAAGCACATATGAGAATCCCGAAAAGCCCATCCAGCGAAGGACCTCTATTATGACTATGGCCACAGCCAAGGTGGCTATCACCTCGTTTATGGCTAGCCCCCGCAGCCTGAGCATCAGTCCCCAATAGAGGAAGAAGCCAAAGGCCCCAATGGCCAGAATGGAAAGGAGAGCCGCCACCAGATAAGGGATCCCCAGCTGATTGAGAAAGATCCAAGTAAGGATGCCTCCCAGTAGATAGAAAGCGCCATGGGCGAAATTGGGAAGGCCGCTGATACCGAATGTGAGGCTGAATCCAATGGCCATGAGGGCGAGGCTTATACTGTTCGTGATGCCATAGATGATTATCTCCATTCAACTACCCCTCGTGTGCCTCTGGGAGATTTCTTTGGCGGATTGGAAACCGGGCGAGGAGGGCCAGGATCTCTGGGCCCCAGGCCCTCCTCGGAAGGGTCAACTCACTTGACCCACGGGGCCAACTCCAGTTTTGCTTCCGCGAGATTCTCGGGATAAATGGGCACCATCTTTCCAGCTCTCCACTGGTAGGAGACTATGACGGATGCCTCCTTGGGGTCCTCCCCGAAGATCTGCTGGTGGGTCGATTTGTCGAACTTGATCCTTCCAGAGATCCCCTCCAGGTCAGTGGCTTCGAGGAACTCGACAAACTTGTCGGGATCCTTGGAAGGGACGAATCCAGCCCTCTCTATGGCATCCTTCAATATGTAGACCGCGTCGTAAGCAGAGGACACCACCCTCGGATCGTCCATCTCGGGATACTTCTTCTCCTTCCACTTCTTGTGGAACTCAACTGATTTGGGCAGAGCCTTCACCGGAGTGGCTGTCCCTGCAGGGAATGGCAACACCAAAACATAGTCCAAATCCTCCCCATAGCTTGCCCAAGCCTTGGGGCTCGTGACAACGGCGAAGTCCAAGAAGAGCATCGTGGGTATCTTCATGGACTTCCACTGCTTGAAGCATACAGGGAGGGTCGGCATGTCGCCAACGACATAGAGCATCTGTGCTCCTGATGAGCGGGCTTTGCTCAGAACAGCTGAAAAGTCGTTGGTTCCCACTGCCACGGGTTCGTAACCGACAACCTTCCATCCAAACCCCTCCATTTTCGCCTTCGCTGCATCCGCTGCTGCCCTTGCCCAGAGGGTATCCTGGGCTATTATGAAGAGCTTGTCGTGCTTGAAATGAACCCTGGCCATATCCATGGTCTTGGCAGCTGCGGTCCCCACGTACACGGAATTGGTCGTCGCCCTGAACCAATATTTGTACTTCTGTGGATCACCCTGGAAGATTTCGATGAGCTTCGGGGTCTGGGCTATGGTCTGAAGGGTTATGATCTTGTACTTGGCTATGAGATCCATTGTCGCAACCATGGCCTCTGATCTGAAGGGCGCGACCACTATGGCATCTGGCTTCTCCTCCGCTATGAGTTTGTCCACTGCCATGAGGGCTGACTGCACAGGCGTGCCTGGCTCTCCGCAGCGCGTGTCAGCGGTCACAAGCTTGAGGGGCCGCTTCACACCCTCTTCCTTCACGAATATCCCCCCCTGAGCATTTATCTCCTCTATGGCCATATCCACAGCGAGCTTCCCCGATTTGCAAAGGGGCTGGAAGAAGGAGGTCGGCAGGCCCAAAACGATGGGCTTTTCAGCCCCATAAGCCTGGGCCATGAGGAGCGCAAAGAACAGGAACACGGGTGCCATTTTCCAAAAGATCTTGTTCTTCATGTTTTCCCTCCTTTCCATCGGTTTTTCTCCGGTCCCTGATGGGGACGAGTCCTTTCCATCGCTTGGGACCAACTGAACAGGAAGGTTCACTCCCCCTCGAGGTACCTCACCTGCTCCATCCTCGAACCTCGAAGGATAAAGACCGAAACCTCCTTGGGCTCAGGAGGTTCTCAAGGCCTCAGGCTCGCATCTGTCTGGATGACAGAGGGAACCTAGCAAACTCATCGGGCGTTGTCAAGGAAAATGAATTGCGGGAGATTGTGGATCTCCCGGGCAGGTGGCATTGGGGAGGCCAATTTTTCCATTTCGGAGATATGGACTTCATTGGGGTGATTCCATGGGGGGACTTTGCTTTTCTGGGAGACCATTTCTTCACCGATCCCTACTCCTTGAAGCGAGGGAGACCGGCCAATAGAACGCCTCCCTCGCTCACATCCCACAGCTTCGGTCTCGTGGCCCCCTCGTCACCATGACCAGGGACCGCAGCCCCATCTCTTTCCGAGCCCACCCATGGGCCCAGGCCCTTTCATGACCGATAGCTTTCTGATCTGCTCCGGTGTGAGAAGGCTCCTCACATCGAGCCAATGCTTCACGAAAAGCTCTTGCATCTGGGAGTGGATCTCACTGATTTCCTTTTGCTTGGCCATGATCTTCTCGGGATCCGTGGCAGGATCCGACCAAAGGAGTCTCAGTTCCTGTCTCTTGGTGAAAAGTTGCTGGCCCAGGGGGGCCATTTCGCTCTGGTGCTTTTCCCTCAGGGCCCTGATCTGGGCCTCCTGCTCCTGGGTCAACCCCAAGTAAGAGGAGAGACGGGAGTAATCCCCTCCCATGGGTCCTGGCCCCGGTCCCATGGGTCCTGGTCCCGGTCCCATGCCCCATTTGGGCCCGCCCTGTGCTGCCCCAACCCAGATCACAAAACCAATGGTCAATGTCAAAGCCATCAATCCCTTTCTCATGGTGCCCTATCCTCCTCGAATCCGTGAAGTTTCACCCGGAAGGCCCCGGGCCTCCCGGATCTACCAAGGTCTTGGTCACGAAACGAACGTGCCAACTCCACCAGCAGCCCGGCATCTCCCCTTTTCATCCAGGAAGTCCGTTAAATCTTTGACCGACTCTTCAATCGGAGAGGGGGCAGAAGCGGAAAAAAATGTCGAAAATCCTTGTCGAGCTCGACAATAATGTCGAAACCCTCCCACGGACTCATGGTCTGGGAGGACCTTGTCACGGGGTTCGGACCCTTGTCGCGGGAAGGGGACCCTTGATCCTCGCATGCTCGTGGAAGGAGAGCTTGGGAGGAGCTCGAGGAGAGGGCAGGTGACCCTTATCCTCTCTTATGGTATCTTCCTTGCATGGAACCATGAGGGAAGTGATGGAAGGCCCGAGGCAGAGAGTTCCGGGGAGGGAGGGGAAAGAGGGCTTGAGGTCCTTGTCATTTCATTCTCTTGTACTTGGCCTTTTGGGACTTGTATTCGTGGGCCTCTTTCTCGGGCTCGGCCTGGTGAATTCCCAGAGATTGGAGAAGGCCCTTTTCGAGGCCGAGCTGACCAAAGCAGTCTCTACCAGGGATGCAGTGGAGAGAAATGCGGAAGGGATCTACCGGCTCCTTCTCGGGGCAGAGGGAAGAAGGGAATGGCCCGAGGCCGGGTCTTTCATGGGGAGTGAGAGCCTCTCCCTGGATGATCTCCTTTTGACCCCTCTTGTGGATCTCGCAGTAGAGCTCGATGTAGCAGAGGATGAAGGAAGGATCTCTTCAGAAAGGCTCGAGGAGATCCTCAGGGATTCGAACATTCTCCACGCCCTCTTCATGGATTCATCTGGAAGGATCATCCTCAAGGACTCCAGTTTTCCAGATGAGCTCTTGAGGACCGCCAAGGAGCTCTTGAACGCAGATGGCACCATCTTCACCAGGCTATTTTCCCCTAGCCCCGACCCCGGGCTTCCTGGTTTCATAGCGATCCGCAGGAGAAGGGCACCCGGTATAGTCTTGATAGCCTTCGGACAAAAGGAATTGGAATCCTGGAGGTTGAGGGCCTCCCTGCAAGAGGCCCTCGAGACCGTGGAGGGCAGAATGGGCGTTCTCTACCTCGAGGTGAGGGATGGAAGGGGACGCGCCTTGGCCCAGGCAGGGGAGGTGAGAGGCGATAAAGACAGAGCGCCACCTGTAACGAGGCTTTCCATGGGCGACATGGTCCTCTTGGAAAGACACCTCGTGGGAAGGGGACCTGTGTTGGAGGCTAGGATGCCCCTCCATGTGGGCCGAGATCTCCTCCTTTTGGCCGCAGGGCTCGATGGGACCGAGAGCCGAGAGCTCATGAGAAGGAACCGGCTTCAGATCTACCTCACCACCGCCATGATGACCTCCATGGCCTTCATGGCAGTGTTTCTTCTCTACCTGACCCAGAGGCGCCAACAGGCGAGACTCGATGAGGTCAGAGAGAGACTTCGGCAGGCAGAGAGATTCTCGGCCCTGGGTAG
>JAPWUY010000042.1 GCA_028275295.1 Thermodesulfobacteriota bacterium
GATCAGATCCTCGAGGCCATGATGGCCCACGACGGAGAGCTATCCGAGAAAGAGGCCCAGAGAAGGCTCGAGGAGCTATGCGCTATGGTGGGTCTGGACCCGAGACGCATGAAGGATTACCCTCATCAGTTCAGCGGAGGGATGAGGCAGAGGGCAGTGATCGCCATGGCCCTGGCCTGCAATCCAACTATGCTCATAGCTGATGAGCCCACGACAGCCTTGGATGTCATGGTAGCGGACCAGATCCTGGGACAATTGAGGAGACTCCAGTTGGAGATGGGGTTAGCCATTCTCTACATCTCTCACGACATATCCGTGATAGCTAGGTCCTGCGACCGAATGGGGGTCATGTACGCCGGTCAGATGGTGGAACTCGGCGACACAGACGAGATACTGGACCGTCCTCTCCACCCCTACACGAGGGGGCTTATGAGATCCTACCCCAAATTGAGGGGGCCCAAGACCAAGCTGGAGCCCATACCCGGAGAGCCGCCCAATCTCATGGATCCGCCTCCAGGGTGCAGGTTCTGTCCCAGGTGCCCGGACAAGGGGGCATCGTGCCCCACAGAGAGACCCCCTTGGATCCAGGCCAAGGAAGGACATTGGGTTCTCTGCCACAAAGGGGAGGTCTGAGGTAGTCCCCATGGAGAGGGAGGAGAGAGAGCCAATGGTGGTCTTCGATGAGGTGGTCAAGGTGTACAGGGCCACCCAGTCCCTCCTGCGGAGGTCAAGGGGAGAGGTCAGGGCCCTCGATGGGGTGTCCTTCGCGATTCAAAAGGGGGAGATCTTCGCCCTTGTGGGAGAGAGCGGAAGCGGGAAGACCACATGCGGTAGGCTCCTCGTCCACCTGGAGAGCCCGAGCTCGGGTCGAGTGCTTTTCCAAGGACAGGACCTGGCAACCCTGAGGGGTCGTTCCCTCAGGGAGTTCAGGCGCAGGGTTCAGATGATATTCCAGGATCCGTATCAGTCCCTGAATCCACAGCTGACGGTTTTTCAGACCGTGGTCGAGCCCCTCGTGGTCCAAAGGTGGGGCTCACACGAGGACAGGGAACAAAGGGTGGTGGAGGCCTTGGAAGAGGTGGGACTCAGGCCAGCCAGGGATTTCATGTTCCGCTATCCCCACCAGTTGAGCGGTGGTCAGAGGCAGAGGGTGGCCATAGCTAGGGCAATGATCCTGGAGCCCCAGCTAGTCGTCGCAGACGAGCCAGTATCCATGCTGGATGCATCCATCCAGGCCCAGCTTCTCAATATGCTCCTGGAGCTGAAAGAGCGACATTCCCTCACGCTCCTCTTCATCACTCATGATCTGGCCTCTGCCCGCTACCTCGCGGACCGCATATGCGTGATCTACAAGGGCAGGATAATGGAACAGGGCCCAACGGACCTGGTCATAGAGAATCCCCTTCATCCTTATACCAAAGCCCTTCTCAGGGCAGTCCCAACAGTGGACAGGAGGAAAGAGGAGCTACCGCCGCCAGCATGTCCCGTGGACTCGTTCCTCGCGCCCAAGGAGGCAGCCTGTCCATTCTATTCCAGGTGCCCGGACTGCACATCCCGATGCATGGAAAAAGAAGCCCCCCTTGCGGAAGTGGAAAAGGACCATTACTCCGCTTGCTTCCTCCATTACGGATAAGAGGTCCCCTGGATGTGGGAAGAGGAGTTGAGGCACCTTCTGAAGGAGTCCTTCCAGGATGGGCCCATATTCGGCATTGGCGAGAGGGCCTATCCCAGGCTCGGCCCCGGCCTCATGCTCGATGACTATGGCATAATATGCGCAATGCGCACAGCCGACATCGAGGAGATCCGCCCATGGGCAAATGTCCTTTGCTTCCAGGAGCTCTTCCCCCACATGGATCATCCCAGGGACACCTTGGGGATCCTGGGAAATGCCGCCCTCCAAGAGAGGGGCATTCTCCCACCTCCCGGCAGTCGCCTTGTCCTGTATCGCCAGACGCAGGCCATAAGGCAAATTGTCACGAAGATGGGATGGCTTCCCATGGCAAATCCTCCTGAAGTCTGGGAGGCTTGGGAGAACAAGGCCTCTTTCAGGGAGAGGGCCAAACAAATGGGGCTTCCCACTGTGGAATTCATTCTCGTGGATGCGTCGGACTTCACTCCTTCTCTGTGTTCCAAGCTGATGAAAAGGTGGGGCTCCTGGCTCATTGTCCAGGTTCCAGATTTTCCGAGAGGAGGTGGGAGGGCCAGCTTCCTTCTGAGAGAGCCCTCTGACTCAGTGAGGATACCTTCCTCTTTTTTCCCCAAGGAGCCTCAAAAATCGAGAACCCTCATGATCTCTCCTTGGATAGAGGGTCTCTCCCTCAGCATGGAGGTGTGCGTGAGCCCGTGGGGTTTGATGCTATCGCCCCTCCAATTGCAACTTGTGGACCTCGAGGAGCTCCTCCCAGAAGGAGGGATAGGGAGATTTTGCGGCCACCAATGGGGCCTCGGAATCCCTGGATCCCAAGGCCTGGAAGGGAAGGCGAGGGCCATCTCCACCTCCCTCGGAGAAGCCATGGCTCAGGAAGGCTACAGGGGAATATTCGGCCTGGATTTCATCTGGGACAAAAGCAGTGGAGAGCTTCTTCTTCTCGAGTGCAACCCCAGGTACACTGGAGCCTTTCCCACCCTCACCCTCTTGGAGCTGGCCTCTGGGGTCCCGCCCATCGAAGCCTTCCACCTCCTGTCCTTTGCCCCACATCCCCCGAGGGTGCTCCCTAGAAGTCTTGCTCGATCTCGGGATAGAAGCCTTCCACCCTCTTCCCAGTTGATCCTGTTTCACAGAGGGCCAAAGGCGAAGAGGGTTGCGAAGGGCCTTCTTTCGGGAAGATACTCACTGCCCCAAAAAGGGGTGCCCAGGAGAGTGGGGGGCATTTTGCCCCTCACCAAATGCCCCCTGGACAGGGAAGAGTTCTTGATAGTGGATGGCCCTCCCCCTCCTGGATACCCACTGGGTGAGGCAGATGGCCTGGAGAGAGTCGTGAGGATGGTCTTCTTCAGAGAGGTCGTGGACGAGTCCCGTGGAGGGCTTGCTCAGGAGATCTCGGAGATCGTGAGGTGGGCTTACAGGGAGATGGGACTGGAGCAAGGCCAGTGAAGATGGAAAGGCCCATTTTGCTTTTCACAGGCGTCCAGAGGCTTGCGAGAAACCTATCTTCCATGGGCTACGAGAGCGCTTGCCTCATGGAGCCCGGAGAGAAGATCTCCAGGCCAGAGGAGATAGATCATTTGGTGGAATACGATCCCAAGGATCCGTGGTCTCTCGAGACATGGGCCCTCAATTGGGACAAGAGAAACAGGGTAGCCGGGGTGATAAACCGAAGGGAAAGGAGGGTCCTCGAGCATGCCATACTGAACCAGGCACTTGGAAGGCCGGGGGTGACCCTATGGCAAGCCAAGACATTGAGGGACAAGCTCTCCCTCAGGCTCTTTCTCCAGAGGAAGGCCCCTTGGCTGAACCCAGAGTTCGAGGAAGTGGACCTCAGGGAGGGAAAGGGGCCGGCCCGTTTCCCCTTTGTCCTCAAACCGAGGAATTTCTTCAAGAGCCAACTCATGTTCTCCTGTCGGGATGACAAGGAATTCCAGATCGCTCGAAGAAGAATCCTCCTTTCCATCGAGGAAGCGGAAGGTCGCCACGGGGTCCAATTGGAGAGGACATTCCTCGCGGAGGAGAAGCTCTCGGGGAGACATTTCTCCATCGATGCCATGGTGGGAGGGAGCGGGAAGGTGATCTTCACCCCCCCTGTCCAGCTCACAATAGCTGAGCAATGGGGCTACGATGATATGCATGTGGCAGTGAGGTGGGCCCAGGCAAAGGTAGATGGAGAGGAGGAAAGGCTTCTCCAGAGGGCGGTCCTGGGCCTCGTTCGAGCCCTGGATCTCCAGTTGACCCCCCTTCATGTGGATCTAGTCATCTCGAGGGACGAGGTCAAAGTGCTGGATGCCGCACCCAGAGTAGGTGGATACAGGTCGGAGATGATGGAGCTCGCATGGGGATGTTCCTTGGACCTCATGAACCTGGAATTGGCCACTGGGAAGGATCCTACATGGGAGCCCAGATGGCGCAAGGAGGTGGCTGTTGTGGAGCTTTTTCCGCCAGAAAGGGGGGTGCTCCTCGAGTTGGATGGGCTCGATAGAATCTCCAGGCTACCATCTTTCCAGAGGATGGTCCTGAGATCGAGAAAAGGAGATGAGGTAGGGCTCGCGAAGGACGGGTTCAGGTGCGGCCTTTTCGTCGTGCTGTGCTCGGATGACGAGGACCAAGTGAGGGAAGATGTGGAAGACCTCAGGAAAGCCGTGAAATGGAAGGTTCAGCCCAAGTGAGAAAGATGGAAAGCCTTCTTCTGGAGATGGCCGAGATTCTCATCCGGGATGGGAACTTCAGATCTCATGGAAGCTCTCCCGAGGAAATATACTCGTTTTCAACACCCCTTTTTCTCGAAGGAGCCCTTTACACGAAGATGCTGCAGGTCCACAGGGATGTAAAGGATTCCCTAGATTTGCTCGCAAGGGAGATGAGGCGCAAACGCAATCTCTGCGAGGAGCTTCTGGCTTTGGGGACCCCGTTGGATATGGAATTTCTCCTCATGGACCATGGATACAAGAGCCTCCTTCCCATCCTGAGATCCGACCTGGCACTGGATAGCGAGGGAAGGGTCTTCCTTCTGGAGGTGAATTGTGGCTGTCCTGGAGGGGAGCTCGATCCTGCAATAGTTGCAGATGCCTATTTCAGGGCATCTCGTCAAAGCCCCACGGGGATTTTCCTAGACCCTAGAGGGGAGTCGCTGGAGACGATTTTGAAATGCTACGAGGAGTTCAGGGAAGGCCGGCCTCATTTTCCAGAGAAGCCCAGGATTGCCCTGGTGACTTCCAAAGCCCAAAGATGGTTCATGCTTCCGGAATGCAGGGGCATAGCCGACTATTACAGGGCCATGGGCTTGGAAACATCTGTGGGAGAGCTTGGAGAGCTCGACTTCAGAGACGGAAAGCTACACCTTAGGGGGGATCCCATCGATCTCCTGTTCAGGAAATTCTCGACCCAGAGCTTCAAGCTCCGACTATTGGAGCCAGAAAATTTTCCCGAAGAGGCCCATGGGGCAAGGAGCCTCTGGAGAGCACTCGAGGGGTCAGCCCTCTGCATGGTCAACCCCCTAGCTTCCACATTTTTCCAGGACAAGGGGCTTCTCCCTCTCTTGAGAAAGGAATTCCCCCGACTCCGAGATGTGATTCCAGAGACCCATATCCTGGGAGGAGACCTTCCCCAGTCGGATCCTTCGCTCTACGAGGAGATCCTCAGGGGGGGATCCTTTGTGCTCAAGAGGAGGATGTCCTTTTCGGGCCGCCATGTGATAATGGCACCGCAAGAGGTGGGAAGGAGGCTTCCTCAGCTCATAGAGGAGGAGCCCAACAGGTGGATTGCCCAGAGGAGGGTGGATCCAGCAAAAGGATTTTTCGGAGTATTCAGCCGGGGAGAACTCAAGGCCGGAAACTTCCCCTTTGTGGTGAGCCTTTTCGGAGGATCGGCCTTCGTGAGGGTGGGCTCCGGGACATCCCCTCACGAGCCCATAAACGCCCATATGGGATCTGCCACCACGTTTCTCCTGACCCAAGAGGGTGACCATCGAGTCCAAGGGAGGGCTCATGATCTCGAACCTCATTCCCAAAGGCCTCTACACTTTTCACCGTGGAATAGCAGTTGAGGCCAGGGGCCCGTTCCTCAAAACCCAAGAGGGGGAGACCCTCTTGGATCTCACAAGCGGCCTCGGGGTATTGCCATTGGGCCATGGGGATCCCAGGATCTGGGAGGCCATCTCGCATCAGGCCCAGAGACTCGTCCACCAGTGCTCCCATGTGATCCTTCACAGACCCTATCTGGAACTCTGCGGGAGGATATCGAGAGCCGTGCCCATGGAAAAGGGGGCCAAGGTGTTCCTGTGCAATTCAGGAGCGGAGGCCGTGGAGTGGGCCATAAGGGTTGCCAGGGCGGCGACGGGGAGGCCAGCCGTTGTGGGATTCCATGGAGGATACCACGGAAGGACCCATTTGACCTCCACCTTGACTGGGAGGGCCAAGCCTTACAGGAAAGGCGGGCAGCCCTTGGCACAAGATGTCCATCACATCCCCTTTCCCTATTGCTACAGGTGTCCGTGGGGGAGATCTCCCGAGGGGTGTGCCCAGATCTGCAGGGAGGGGCTAGAGAGGTTCTTCTTGGTGGAAAGACCGCCGGAAGAGGTGGCCGCGGTGGTCGTGGAGCCCATCCAGGGGGAGGGTGGGGTCGTGGTTCCACCCTCAGGCTTCATCCCATGGCTCGGGCAAGTTTGCAGAGAAAATGGGATCCTCTTGATAGTGGATGAGGTCCAAACTGGACTAGGAAGAACAGGGCCCCTGTTCGCCATCGAGGGCGAGGGTGTCGAGCCCGACATAATGATCCTGGGGAAGGCCCTGGGGGGTGGGATCCCCCTCGCAGCGGTCGTGGGAAGAGGGGAGGTCATGGATTCCGTCCCGCCAAGCGGCTTCGGTAGCACCTTCGGGGGGAACCCCCTGGGGTGCGCAGCCGGCTGCAGGCTATTGGAGATCCTGGAGGGGGGCATGGTCCCGGATGCTCCAAAGAGGATAGAGGGCTTGATCTCCAAAAGGACGGAGATCTGGAGAGCCAAAGTGGAGTGGCTCGGAGATGTGAGGGGAAGGGGGGCCATGTGGGGCCTCGAACTCGTGGAAGACAGGGAGAAGAAGACGGCCTCTCCTTCTCTGGCTAGGAGGCTCGTGCAAAAGTGCAGGGAGAAGGGGGTTATGGTGATCTCAGGTGGGCTATATCGAAACGTGGTCAGGCTCCTTCCGCCTCTGTCCATGTCCCAGGAGGAGATGGGTCTGGCCCTGGACAAGATAGAGGAGGCCTTGGGGGAGATCCCATGAAAGGGCTCCTTCACGAGAGAGTGTTGGGGAAACTGGCACTCCGAGAAAAATGGGAGGACCAAAAAGAAGGAGGGATTCTATATCCTAGACTGAGAAAAGAGGGACTCCACCTGGAGCCCGCCTACAAGAAGGGCCAAGGGATCCTGGTCTCTGACGAGCTCGGAAGGTGCTCGGAGGGCAAGCCTCAGAAAGGAGGTTTTCCTCTCGAGCACCTCTTGGACGGCCTAGGAAGAGGGCAAAAGGCCCTTCTCGAGGATATCAGAGAGCCTTTCAGGTTTTTCTTCCTGGATTCCAGAAGTGGGACCTGGCTTCTTGCCAGATCTCCAGATGAGGCAAGACCCCTTTACTGGTCAGATGATGGGCAATCCTTGGCCTTCGCAGACACGGCCAGAGATGTCTTGGAGCTTAAGGGGATTCATCCTGAGCCTAACTGGGCCGCAATACCGGAGTATCTGGTATTCCAGGATGTGGCTGGCTCCAACACCTTGTTCAAGGGGGTGAAGTCCGTCCCTCCCGGAACCCTCTTCAAGGGAAGGTTGGGTGCGAAGAGGGTAGAGGAGGAAAGCCTCTGGTCAGGATGGCTCCAAGGGCTCAGAAAAGAAGCAATAGGGGATCCCAGGGAGGCCCTCCTGGGGGCCCTCGAGGCCATGATCTCGGAATTGGATGGAAGGGTGGGAATCTTCCTCTCCTCGGGTGTGGATTCTTCATTGATCGCCTGGGGCTTGAAGGAATTGGGGCTCGAGGAGATAGAGGCCCTCACAGTCACATGCCCCGGGTACCGTTATGATGAGGGACCGCAAGCACAGGCCCTGAGCGCTCAGCTCGGAATCTCCTGGACTCCCATCGTGCTCGAGCCTTCTCGATTCTCATTTGCGTGGAAGGAGGCGATAAGTTCCTCTCTCATGCCCATGGTGAGCACCAATCAGATTCCGTGGTGGCTCATGTGCGAGGAAGCGGCAAAGAGGGATCTCCTTTGTTGGTTTTCTGGAGAAGGGTGCGACAGCTGGACTTCTGGAGGCCACAAGGAGGAGGAGCTCAGGGAGCTCGAGGAAGCATCTTCCCTTGGCCCAGAGAACCTGGTATCCAAAGCCGTAAGGCCCAAGGCCCATCTTCTCAACGACCCGAGCAAGATAGAGGAGATATTGGAGGTGCCCCTGGATCTTTCAGCCAGATTCGCCACCTGGTCAGATTGCATGGAGACCATCCCCGACGGAACGATCAGGGATGTAGCCCTCCTGTATCATGTGAGGACAGTTGGCAGAAGGCTCTTGGAGAGGGCCTCCGTGGTTGCCTCGGCTCATGGAGTGGAGGTGAAGATGCCTTTCCTCCACAGAAGGTTTCTCCAATTTGCCGCATCGACCCCTTGGGACAAGAAGAACAAACCGGGCAGGAGCAAAAGTCCCCTCAAGGACCTTTGCCTCCGAGCTTTGGGAGAGGACATACCATCCAGAAGGAAGGTAGGATTCACATTCCCCCTGAGGACATGGATCAGGGACTCCTCGGAGCCATCCATCTCCGGCCTGAGGGAGGTGCTCCTGGAGCCGAGGACCCTGAGAAGGCCCATTTACAGATCCGAGATCGTCCATGAGTTGGATTTGAGGATCAAAGGGGTTTTGAGGCCCTGTGATTGGCTTCTTTGGAGTATCCTGAATCTCGAGCTCTGGCTCAGGGAGCTCGAGAGGCATGGCTGGCCTGGATGCTCCCTCCCTTTCTGAGCTTTTCCTGGAGTTCCCTCAATCTTCCGCAGAGAACCCTGCAGGCTTGGATGGCAATTTTGGGAAATTGCCTCATGATCTCCTCGAACTGGAACTTGTCCAGTTCCAGGACCTCGGTCTCTTCCACGGCCAGGACAGATGCAGACCTGGGCTCCCTGTCGAACAAGGACATCTCCCCGAAGAACTCACCGGGCCCGAGCTCTGCCAAAAATAGTTCTTGAGGGGTGCCCAAACCCTTTATCACTGACACCTTGCCTCTCAAAATCAGGAAAAGGGACTCTCCAGGCTCGCCCTCCACTATTATGGTGGTGCCGGGGGAGTAGGTACCGTGGACCGCTATGGAGGCTATCGCTGCGAGCTCCCTGGTCTGGAGGTCGGCGAAGAGGGGCACCCTCTTCAGATGGATCATCTTTTCAGCGGTCCCCATCATAGG
>JAPWUY010000043.1 GCA_028275295.1 Thermodesulfobacteriota bacterium
ACATCATCCCCTGAACACCGAGGCCGGCCGAAAGGAGCTCCCCAAGTATGGAAGGGCCCGAGGTGTTGGCAGGGAAGAAAGCGAAAAACCTGGGCGACTGCCAATGGGTGACCCCGGGGAGGATGACGTTCTCCACGTCCTCCAGGATTCTCTCGAAGCTCTCTCCCCTCTCCGGAGGCTCTTGAGGGAGAGCCTTCCTTATCTGCCCAGGCTCCACCTGGGAAAGGACGGGATACTTTTCCACCTCTCTCATATATTTGGCTATCCAATCCACGACCTTGTAACCCCAAGCCCTGAAATCCTCTGGCCCCATGTGGTAACCCTCTCCCCTTGCCCCTGCCATCTCTCACCTCCATCGGGCTACTTTGGCTTCATTCCATTAAAGGATATCCTGCAAAGGCCCAAACATGTAAGGGTGGGCCCAATGGGGAGGCGAGTGCCTGTGCGGAAAGGGTTACAGGGGGTCAGGGACTTGGGCCCCGAGAAAAGGGGCCCTCGAGAAAGGTCCCGAGGGGCCTTGTGAGACGAACCCATGTCTCTTTTTCCGTCGGACAGTGTGGAATTCGAGCCTGGGATGTGGTATAAACTGAACTGAGAGGATAGGGCAAAGAGAGATGGAGCCAAACAGGAGCAGTCCCCAACAAAATTTTTACAAGAGCCTGGCCCTTTGGCTGATGGTGGGCCTCATAGTTGTCCTCATGGTGAACCTGTGGAATCAGCCGAGGAGAGTCCACAGGGAGATGGCCTTCAGTGATTTTCTCTACGCTGTGGAGATGGGACAGGTCGAGGAAGTGACCATCCAGGGCCAGAACATCATTGGAAGGTTCAGGGATGGGGTGGAGTTCAAGACCTATGCCCCCAATGATCCACAGCTAGTCCCCACCTTGAGACAGAAGAATGTGAGGATAGTGGCGAGACCCGAGGAGAACAACCCGTGGTACATGACAGTCCTGGTCTCCTGGTTCCCCATGTTGCTCCTCATAGGAGTTTGGGTCTTTTTCATGAGGCAGATGCAGGCCGGGGGAGGAAAGGCTCTTTCCTTCGGGAAAAGCAGGGCCAGACTCATGACAGGGGGCCCTGCCAAGGTGACCTTCGCCGATGTGGCTGGTGTGGATGAGGCCAAAGAAGAGCTCCAGGAGATCATAGAGTTCCTGAAAAATCCCAAGAAGTTCACGAAACTGGGAGGCAGAATACCCAAGGGAGTGCTCCTGGTCGGTGCCCCGGGCACTGGCAAGACCCTTCTGGCAAAAGCCATAGCTGGGGAGGCAGGAGTCCCGTTTTTCAGTATAAGTGGCTCCGACTTTGTGGAGATGTTCGTGGGAGTCGGCGCATCCAGGGTGAGGGACCTCTTCATGCAGGGGAAGAAGCATGCCCCATGTATCATCTTCATCGACGAGATAGATGCAGTCGGTCGCCACAGGGGAGCTGGCCTGGGAGGCGGTCACGACGAGAGGGAGCAAACCCTCAACCAGCTTCTCGTTGAAATGGACGGGTTCGAGTCCAACGAGGGAGTAATCCTCATCTCAGCCACCAATAGGCCGGATGTCCTGGATCCCGCCCTGTTGAGACCTGGCCGTTTCGACAGACAGGTGGTGGTGCCCATTCCGGATGTCAAGGGAAGGGAGGAGATCCTCAAGGTCCACGTCCGCAGGACACCCTTGGAGGATGATGTGGACTTGGCGCTATTGGCCAAAGGGACACCTGGCTTCTCCGGGGCTGACCTGGAAAACCTGGTCAACGAGGCAGCCCTTCTCGCTGCCAGGAAGAACAAGGATCGGGTGGGAATGGAGGAATTCGAGCAGGCCAAGGACAAGGTCCTCATGGGCGTTGAGAGAAAGAGCATGATAATAAGCGAGGAGGAGAGGAGAAACACGGCTTATCATGAAAGCGGCCACGCTCTGGTGGCCTCCCTCTTGCCTGGATCGGACCCAGTGCACAAGGTCACCATAATACCCAGGGGAAGGGCCTTGGGTCTCACACAGCAACTCCCCATAGACGAGAGGCACACCTATCCCAAGAAATACCTCCTCAACAGAATAGCTGTATTGCTCGGAGGCCGGGCGGCGGAGGAGCTGGTCCTTGGCGACTACACCACAGGAGCTGGCAACGACCTGGAGAGGGCAACGGAGCTGGCTCGAAAGATGGTCTGCGAGTGGGGAATGAGCGAGGAGCTCGGCCCCCTGACCTATGGTCAGAAGGACGAGGCCATTTTCCTCGGCAAGGAGCTTGCCCGGCACAGGGATTACAGCGAAGAGACCGCCAGGCTCATAGATCAGGAGGTCAGGCGCATAGTGGAGCAGTGTTACGCAAAGGCCCTGGAGCTGCTCAGAGAAAACATGGACACCCTCCACGCCCTCGCCCAGGAACTCCTGAGCAAGGAAGTCCTAGACGGCAAGGAGCTCCAGGCGATCATAAGCGCTAGAGCCAAGAAGGCCCAGGAGCCCAAAGAGGTTGAGGCAACTCAGGCCTTGGGGGCCTGACGGGGTCATCTTCCCGGAAGATCAGGGGACAAAGATAAAATTCAGGATAATGAGAGGCGCATGAGCCACAGGAAGAAGATCTTGGATTTTTCCTCGAGAACCTTGGTCATGGGAGTGCTCAATGTGACCCCAGATTCCTTCTCCGACGGGGGGCTTTTCTACGATCACGAGAGGGCCATCGAGCATGGCATGAAGCTTGCCAGAGATGGGGCTGACATCATAGACATAGGAGGGGAGTCAACCAGGCCTGGCTCGGATCCGGTCCCCCTCGAGGAGGAGATCCGGAGGGTCATCCCAGTGATAGAGGCCCTGGCGAGGGAACTGGATGTGCCCATCTCCATAGACACCTGTAAAGCAGAGGTGGCCTCCAGAGCCCTGGATGCTGGAGCTTCCATGGTCAATGACGTGAGCGCCCTCAGGTTCGATCCCGATATGGTCAGGGTAGTGGCTGAGAGGAAGGTGCCCGTTGTGCTCATGCACATGAAGGGGACCCCCAAGGACATGCAACTGGATCCCAGATACGAGGACCTCATATCCGAGATACTGGAATTCCTCGAGGAAAGGGTGCATTTCGCGGAATCCAATGGGGTACCTCCAGAGGCGATCATCGTGGACCCTGGGATAGGGTTCGGTAAGACGGTGGAGCACAATCTCTCCATCATAAAACACTTGAGGAGATTCAAGTCCCTGGGGAAGCCGGTTCTCCTGGGCACTTCTCGCAAGTCCTTCATCGGCAAAGTGCTCAATGTGGGGGTGGAAGAGAGGGAAGAGGGGACCGCGGCCACTGTTGTCGCTGGGATCCTCAATGGGGCCGACATAGTGCGGGTGCACGATGTGGCCAAGATCTTGCCCGCCGTGAGGATGGCGGATGCCATAGCCAGGGCTCCTTGAATGGGATTGGATGTGGCCCCCCGGTGCCTCCGAGGGGGCCCAGGATTCGAGCCCGAGGGCCTTCGAGGAAGGCTTGAGCCCACTGCCGGGGAGCCATAGCCATGTGGGAGCAGATCATAGCTTCGGCCAGGTGGCAGGATGTTGCGGACATCCTGCTTGTGGCATTCGTCATATACAGAATAATCCTCCTCATAAGAGGCACCAGAACAGCTCAGGTTCTCCTCGGCTTCGCGGTCCTGGGAGGGGCTTATTTTCTGTCCAGATGGGGAGAACTCATGACCCTCAACTGGCTTCTCAACCATTTCCTGGATTACCTGATCCTCGTCATCCTGATCCTCTTCCAGGACGAGATAAGGAGAGGGCTGGCACAGGTGGGCTCTCAGCCCAAGTGGTGGGGACAAAGGAGATACCTGGAACCCCAAGTGGTGGAGGAGGTGGTCGCCGCTGCATCCTGGATGGCAGAGAGGAGAATCGGGGCCCTCATAGTGCTCGAGCGAGAAACTGGCCTGCGTGATGTGGTGGAGAGGGGTGTGTCCTTGGATGCCAGGGTGACGAGGGAGCTGATACAGAGCATCTTCATGCCCAACTCCCCAATACACGACGGAGCGGTCATCATCTCTAGGGGGAGGATAGCAGCAGCAGGGTGCGTCCTACCCCTGTCCACATCCACATCTCTGAGAAAGACACTGGGCACAAGGCACAGGGCCGCTGTGGGTTTGAGCGAGCGAAGCGATGCCGCTGTCATAGTGGTCTCGGAAGAGAGAGGGAAGGTATCGGTTGCCTGGGGAGGGAGGCTCCACGAGGAGCTGAGTTCCCTGGAGCTCAGGGGAATGCTATATGAAGTGGTGAGACTTGGCCCCGAATCCGCAAGATCGTTTCAGCGGGAGCCTTTGGCCAGGGAGACGAGTGCCGGGGAGGAGTCATGAGGATCAAGGCCCTGTTCCTGGAGAATCTCTCGGCAAAGATCTTCTCCTTGGTCTTCGCGCTGGTTCTGTGGGTTGTGGTGATAGGGGAAAAGCATGGTCAGGTGCAGCTCAATGTGCCACTGGAGCTCGTGAACATTCCCGAGAAGGCCGTGGTCGTGAGCGACATCCCCTCGACCATATCTGTTCTCGTCCAAGGCCCGAGGACCTTGCTCAGGACCCTCAGTGGCAGGGACATTCGCAGGACCGTTGACTTGCGGGGCGTTGGAGTGGGATGGACCACCATAAGAATACTGCCAGACAGCATCCCAGTTCCCAGGGGATTGGAGGTGTTGAGGGTCACACCATCTACCCTGGAGGTGAAGCTAGATCCATTGAAGGAGGTGAATGTGGCTGTGGCCGCTCAGTTGAGCGGAGATGTGGCTAGAGGCTACAAGATAGATGGGGTTTCGGTGGATCCAGGGAAGGTGATTCTCAGGGGCGGGGAGAGCGAGCTTGTGGGGCTCACGGCTGTGAGGACGAGACCCGTGAATGTGGCCAACGCTACTTCCGATGTGGAGGAAAGGGTGGGACTCGAGCTCGAGGGCCTTCATCTGGTGAGCGTATCGCCAGCAAAGGTGACAGTGAAGGTGAAGGTGGTGCCTCTCCAGATGGAGAGGACAGTGGAGAATGTCAGGGTGAGGGTGAGTCCCCAGGAAATCAAGGCAGAGGTGCAACCCCAGAGTGTCAAGGTCATGGTGAAGGGTCCCCTGGACGTGGTCGAGGCCCTCAAGGAGAGTGAGGTGCAAGCCATGGTGAATGCACAGGGGCTGAGTGCAGGGAAACACACCTTGGGTGTCTCGGTGAGCACGCCCCAGGGGATCAAGGTCACGAAGGTCGATCCTCCGAGGGTCGAAGTTGTTGTGGCAGAACAGTGAGGGAGGAGGGCGAGATGGCGGCCTCCGGGAGGCCTAAGCTTTTCGGCACCGATGGCGTGAGGGGAATTGCCAATTTGGAACCCATGACCGTGGAGACAGCCCTGCGCATAGGCAAAGGAACTGCATTGCTCTTCAAAGGGAAGAGGGCTCACAGGCCCAGGATAGTCATAGGGAAGGACACGCGCCTTTCGGGCTACATGCTGGAAAATGCCATAGCATCTGGGATATGCTCCATGGGAGCCGATGTCCTCCTGGTTGGTCCCCTCCCCACCCCAGGGATAGCATTCCTCACGAGGAGCATGAGGGCAGATGCCGGGGTAGTCATCTCCGCCTCCCACAATCCTTATCAGGACAATGGGATAAAGATCTTCTCCTCGGACGGTTTCAAGCTTCCCGATGAGCTCGAGGAAGAGATAGAGAGATTCGTGTGGAGTGGGCAGTCGGAGACCTGTGGTCCCACGGCCTCGGAGGTGGGCAAGGCATTCAGGGTGGACGATGCCAGGGGCAGATATATAGTCTTTCTCAAAAACTCCTTTCCCCAGGAATTGGATCTGGACGGGATAAAAGTGGTTGTGGACTGTGCCAATGGGGCTGCGTACAAGGTTGCCCCCCTTGTCCTGGAGGAGCTGGGAGCTGAGGTTGTGCCCATAGGGGTCACCCCAAACGGGGAGAACATAAATCAAGGGTGCGGTTCCACCAATCCAGAGCTCATGTGCAGGACCGTGGTTGCCCACGGCGCAACCCTCGGTATAGCCCTCGACGGAGATGGGGACAGGGTGGTCATGGCTGATGAGAGGGGAAGATTGATCGATGGAGACCGGATCATGGCCATGGCTGCTCTGGATTTGAAGGAAAGGGGTAATCTGGCCAGGGATACGGTGGTGGCCACGACCATGACGAACATGGGCATGGAGGTCGCTCTCAGGGCCCGAGGCATAGAATTGGTGAGGACCCCCGTGGGAGATAGGTACGTGGTCGAGGCCATGAGAAAGGGCGGGTACAATTTGGGGGGGGAGCAGTCAGGCCACATCGTCTTCTTGGACCACACGACAACTGGAGACGGCCTCATAACCGCCCTCCAAGTACTGAGCTTGATGATCAGATCCCAAAAGCCCATATCCGAGCTGGCCTTCTTCTACGAGGATTATCCCCAGATTCTGAGGAATGTGGCCATCAGAAAGAGGCTTCCCTTGGAGGAGGTGGATGGCCTCAAGGCGGCCCTCGAAAAGGCAAGGCTGGCCCTGGAAGGGAAGGGAAGGGTAGTCATCAGGTACTCGGGCACAGAACCGCTCTTGAGGATAATGGTGGAGGGGGAGAGAGAAACCCTCATCGAGAGCTTGGCAACGGAGTTGGAAGAAATTGCGATCAAACACCTTGGATGAATCCGGATGGGGGAGGTGGAGATGGCCAGACTTTCCGTCAACGTGGACCATGTCGCGACAGTGAGGCAGGCAAGGAGGGCCCTGGAGCCCGATCCAGTGGCGGCTGCGATCCTGGCTGAGCTGGCTGGTGCCCATGGTATCATCGTCCACCTCAGGGAGGATAGAAGGCACATCCAGGATAGGGATCTGAGGCTTCTCAGGGAGGTGGTCAAGACCCATCTCAACTTGGAGATGGCCGCAGTGGAGGAGATCATCAACATAGCCCTGGAAGTGAGACCGGACATGGTGACCTTCGTTCCTGAAAGGAGGGAGGAGCTCACGACCGAGGGTGGCCTGGATGTGGCCGGGCAGGTGGAGAGGCTGGGGGAAGTGGTTGCGAGGATGAAGGGAGCCGGGATAAGGGTCAGTCTCTTTGTGGATCCAGATCCCAGATCCATAGAGGCAGCATCGGCCTGCGGAGCCGATGTCGTGGAGATACACACGGGAAGATATGCGGAGAGGTTCCCTTCCCATGGGGCGATGGAAGAATTGGAGAGGATCAAGGAGGCAGCCCTTTTGGCCAGGAGCCTGAAATTGGAGGTGCATGCTGGCCACGGCCTGGACTACAGGAATGTCTCCCCGCTCGTCGGGATCAGGGAGATAGAGGAGTTCTCCATAGGCCATAGCATAGTGGCGAGGGCAGTGCTCGTGGGGATGGAGAGGGCAGTGAGGGAGATGCTGGAGCTGGTCAGGGGATGATCCTCGGGCTGGGACTGGACATGGTGGAGGTCTCGAGGATCCAGAGGGCGATGGATCGATTCGGAAGGAGGTTTCTCGAAAGGCTCTTCAGCCCGGCGGAGATAGATTACTGTTCCAAGAGAGTCCTCAGGGCCGAGTGCCTGGCAGGGACCTTTGCGGCCAAGGAGGCCTTTCTCAAGGCCTTGGGTACAGGGCTGAGGGGAGGGATAAGCTTTCTCGAAGTGGAGGTTGTGAGGGAAATGGGAGCTCCTCCCACGATCAGGGTGTCGGGAAGGGCAAAGGAGGCCATGGAGAGAAAAGGTGGGAGGGAAGCGGTCCTCTCCATCTCCCACGACGGAGGGTTTGCCCTTGCAGCAGTGGTCATCCAATAGGGAAAATGGTGATCCTCGACGCTCAATTCTCCAGGGCAAGGGAGACCTTGGGTCGGGAATCTTGTGGGATCACTCGCAAGGGCCGAGGCGAGCCCATGGAGGCTAAAGGGGGCAAGACGATCTCTGGGTCAAGGGGCGTGGAAGGCCCTCGGCTTTGTGGGCCGAGCCTTGATGGGCTCGGGATGAACAATCGGGAATCGCCAGGTGGGACGAGGTGGAGATGTTCGTTGTGAAGGCAAAGGAGATGAGGGACCTGGATCTCTTCTCCATCGAGAGAATGGGAATTCCAGGTCCAGTGCTCATGGAGAATGCTGCGAGGGGGGCCTTCTGCGTTCTCCAGAGGTGTTTCCCCGACTGGAGGAAAAGGACAATTGCCCTCTTTTGTGGCAGGGGCAATAACGGTGGAGACGGCCTCGTCTTGGCCCGATATATCCTGGAGAGAGGGGGCTCAGCTCAGGTGTTCCTCACTGCAAGGCTGGAAGATGTGACAGGGGATGCCAGATTCGCCCTGGAGAGCTTCTTGAGAACAGGTGGGGAACTCAGCATTGTGGGGTCAGAAGGTGGTCCTTCTCCGGAAGGGCTGCGCCTGTCAGATTATGGTCTCATAGTTGATGCCCTTCTCGGGACAGGTCTCCAGAGGGAGGTCAGAGAGCCCCTCGCCACCATCATTCGGGCCATGAATTCCTCCCAGGTCCCCGTTCTCTCGGTGGACATCCCATCAGGGCTGTGTTCAGACACTGGAAGGCCATTGGGAATCGCGGTCGAGGCGACTGTCACGGTGACCTTCGCCTTTCCCAAGTTGGGGCATTTCCTCTACCCTGGAAGGAAGCTCTCGGGGGAGCTCTATGTAGTGGACATAGGGATCCCCCGCAAGGCTACAGAAGAGCTCAAACCTCAATGCCTCCTAGTCACCCCCCAGATGCTCAAGGGAGCACTGAGGCCAAGGGAGCCCGACTCCCACAAAAGAAATTTCGGCCACGTCCTCGTGATTGCTGGCTCTGCTGGAAAAACTGGAGCGGGTGTGATGGCATCGGAAGCTGCGCTGAGGGTGGGTGCTGGGCTCGTGACCATGGCAGTGCCCAAAAGTCTGAACTTGGCGATGGAGGCTCGACTCACCGAGGTCATGACCCTTCCCCTCCCAGAGGGAGAGGAGCAGAGCTTGTCCCTTGAAGCCCTTGACAGGATCCTAGAAGAGTTGGGAGGGAAGAACTGTGTGGCCCTTGGGCCAGGCATCTCCACCCTCGGTGAGACCCCGGCTCTTGCCAGGGAAATCGCGAGGAGGGTCCCTCTCCCCA
>JAPWUY010000044.1 GCA_028275295.1 Thermodesulfobacteriota bacterium
TGCTGAGAACCTCCCCTTCAAGAAAGGAAGCATCGATATCGTCTATTGCAAAGGGGCCATAGACCATTTCTACGACCCCCGCAGGGCCCTAGAGGAGATGGAGAGGGTTCTCGCGGAAGGCGGGAAACTTGTGGTCTCAGTTGCCAATTTCGAGAGCTTGAGCTGCAAGCTGGCAAGAACATGGAACAGACTTCACAGGATCTTGACGGGAAGAGAGCTCCCGGGCCCCCATTTCTGGGAGATCCCTGAGGATCATACCTTCAAGTTCGACAGGGCCTTTCTCCTCGCATGTCTCCCAGAGGGCTTGCGTGTGGTGGCCGAGCGGGGGGTGTCCCTCTTCTGGGGTATGAAGGGGTGGGGGTGGCTCGTGGGAAGGCTGCCCTCCGCCATCTCCAAGGCCCTGATGGGATTGGCTGACAGGATAGCCCGTCCTTTTCCCGCTTTGGCGGATGTGATAGTGCTCACGGCGAGAAAACCAAAGATCATGGTGCAGCACCATGGACCAGGAGAGCGAGGGATGAAATTCAGTGAGAGTTCCAAGATTCAGGGTTTGGCTATCTGCTTGGGAAGTGCAGTTGCAGCGATTCTTTTCTTGGTGGGAATCGCCGCGAAGAGCTACTGGGCCTTGGCCATTCCAGTTGGCATAGG
The DNA here is from genome assembly GCA_028275295.1 of Thermodesulfobacteriota bacterium. Taxonomy (GTDB): domain Bacteria; phylum Desulfobacterota; class Desulfocorpusculales; order Desulfocorpusculum; family Desulfocorpusculum; genus JAPWUY01. The sequence continues at coordinate 649 of JAPWUY010000044.1, forward strand.
TCTCTTCTGGCTTTTGGGACTTGTCTTCTGGATAGGCTGGACCCTTCTCACCCTTCGGACAAAGCCGCCCGAGGACTGAGGCATCCTGATCCATGCGGGTTTGCCTTCTATGCTACAGAGGGAATCCGTATTGTGGTGGCCAAGGCGTTTACGTCCACTATCTCAGCCGCGCATTGGCAAGAAGGGGCCATGAGGTGACGATACTCGTAGGGCCTCCTTATCCCCATCCCACCCCGTGGGCGAGGGTGGAGCGGATTCCCAATTCCCAATACTGGGGGAAAAGAAGGGATTTCTTGCCCAATGACAACCCCCTCCGCATACTGAGACCATTGGAGTTCCTGGAGTTCAGCTCCTCAAGGCTCGGTTATTTTCCCGAGCCTTTGGCCTTCAGCCTCAGGGCATGGAGAAGGTTCTCCATGCTCCACAAAGAGACCCCTTACGACATTGTCCATGATGTCGAGACCTTGGGATACGGGCTTTTGGGGATTCGTTGGCAAGGAGTCCCTGTGGTATCGACTGTTCATCATCCCCTCACTTTGGATCTGATATCCCATTTGGCCAAGGCGAGGTCTTGGAAGGAGAGGTATTACAATGTGGTCTTCTTCCCCCTCATCATGCAGGGGATAGTAGCCAGGAGGATAGAGGGCATCATAACCTCATCCGAGGCGGGCATCAGGGAGATAGAGAAGGCCTTCAGGGTCCGGAGGGAATCCGTTCACTTGGTGCACACCGGAGTGGATCTGGAGGTCTTCTCCCCGAACCCAGATGTGGAGAAGGTGCCGGGCAGGGTACTCTTCGTGGGAAACGCGCAGGATCCGAGAAAAGGGATCAGGGTAGTGCTCGAAGCCCTGAGGCTACTTCCAGAGGGGGTGAAACTGGTCATCGTGGATGAGGGGGAGCCCCACAAGCCCTACGCCCCTGCCCTGGTGAGGCAAATGGGGCTTGGAGGAAGGGTTGTGTTCACAGGGAGATTGACCCAGGAAGAGCTGGTGGATCATTATCGGAGGGCAAGTGTGCTCGTTCTTCCTTCGGCCTTCGAGGGATTCGGTCTGCCAGTTGTGGAGGCTCTGGGGTGTGGGACACCTGTTGTGGTCACTGATGGGGGATCCCTGCCAGAGGTTGTGGGGGAGGGAGAAGGGGGATTCATCGTCCCGAGGGGTGACTCCAGGGCCCTTGCGGATGCGATAGAGAGGATCACTCGAGATCCTTCCTTGGCCAGAGACATGGGCAACAAGGGAAGGAAGAGGATGGAGAGGCTCTTCAGTTGGGACAGGACAGCTTCCCATACGGAGGAGGTATACGAGATAGCAGCCGAGAGGTGCAGAGCAAAGGGCAAGGAGGAGGGATGAGGAGCCAAGGCTATCCCCTCAAGATATGCTTGCTCACTTACAGGGGCAATCCCTTCTGTGGCGGCCAGGGGGTCTACGTTCATTATCTTGCCAGGGAACTCTCGAGGCTTGGCCACAAGGTCCACGTGATATCGGGACCTCCATATCCCCTTTCCATGGATGGGGTGGAGCTACACGAGATAAAGAGCCATATATTTTTCGGTTACTCCTCGAGCCAGATCCTGCGAGAGAGATCTCCCAAGGAGCTCATATCACCCCTCAACTTTTACGAGTACGCTTCATCGAGAATAGGGGTCTTCCCGGAGATCAGGGCATTCAGTTTCAGGGCGTACCACTATATTCGTGGCCTCATGAGAAGGGAGAGGCTCGATATCATCCATGATAATCAGTGCCTCGGATATGGCCTTCTCCTCATGAAATCTTTCGGAATTCCCCTTGTTGCCACCATCCACCATCCCCTGACCATAGACCGAAGGACTTGGTTCGAGACAATGGCTAGCTTGCGCCAGAAAATAAGGATGCTCCTCTACTATCCCCTGGTCATGCAAGGCATAGTGGCAAGAAGGATGGATCGAATAGTCACCGTATCTCAAGATGCATCAAGGCAAATCCAGAGGGATTTTGGCGTCTCGAGGGAGAAGATTCGAGTGGTTTACAACGGCCTGGACTCCGAGGCCTTCAGACCCATGCCGGATGAGAGGAAGGTCCCTGGCAGGATCATATTCGTGGGCAATGTGGCGGATAGGAAGAAGGGTGTCCTCTATCTCCTCGAGGCCATGGCAAGGATCAGAGGAGATGCACATCTCGTACTCGTGGACGGCGGTACCCCTGCCAGGGTATCGGCCCATGATCTGGTGGAGAACATGGGGTTGGCGGAGAAAGTAATGGTCACAGGGAAGATAGACAGGGAGGAGCTCGTGAGGCTCTATTGTTCGTCGCAGGTGGCTGTGGTGCCATCCCTTTACGAGGGCTTTGGCTTTCCAGCAGCCGAGGCAATGGCCTGCGAGCTTCCGGTTGTGGGGACCACAGCAGGGGCCCTCCCAGAGGTGATTGGAGAGGACGGCGCCTGTGGCCTCCTTGTGCCACCGAGGGATTCGGAGGCCCTCGCCAGGGCCCTGGAGGAGCTCATCTCGGATCCCGAAAGATGCATTTCCATGGGGAAAGCAGCGAGAAGGAGGGTTCTGCAACTTTTCAGTTGGAAAAGGGCAGCGGAACAACTGGTGGAAGTTTACGAGGAGCTTTTGCGTGCTAACAATTGACCTCAAGGTCCTCGACCCCGTAAAAGGCGAGAAGATCCTGGATGTGGGATGCGGTGAAGGAAGACACACCTTTGCCGTGTACCGTTTGGGATGTCAGGTCTTCGCTCTGGACAAGGACAGGGAGTCGCTTCTCAAGACCCTCTATGTCCTGAGGGTGATGGAGAAGAGAGGGGAGGGGAAGGGCAAGGCAATGGTCCTGAGAGGCGACGGTCTCCTTCTGCCTTTCAGGGACCGAAGCTTCGACAAGATCATATGTGCGGAGGTGATGGAGCACATCCATCAGGACCTGGAAGCGGCCAAGGAGCTCGTTAGGGTATTGAAGCCTGGTGGGATCATGGCGGTTACTGTCCCGACACCTTTCACGGAGAAGGTCTACGGGTGGCTCTCACCCGATTATTTCAAGACCCCAGGCGGCCACATAAGGATCTATAGTCCACGACAGCTAGCCGACCTCCTCACAACCTGCGGACTCGAGATCGTGAAGATGGGATTCGCTCACTCCTTTCACAGTCTCTATTGGGTCCTGAGATGTCTTGCTGGCCTCCACAATGACAAGGCAACCCTCCCCAAGCTCTACCACAGATTTCTCCACAAAGTGGTCCTCCACCCCAGGCTCCAAAAATTCGAGAACTCGTGCAATTACCTATTCCCCAAGAGCATGGTGCTCTATGCGAGAAGACCCCTCACTTGAGGCGACTTCACCCTCGGCGAAAACTCCTCCCCCCATGGAAAATCCGAGGCCATCTCACTGGAGCTACTCTGGAGGGCCCAATATGGGGGAGCTCGAGACCCCAAGACCACTGTGACCTCGGTCCCATTGGGAGTCAAAGGGAAGGGAAACTCCGACTTCGAGCGCCTCCAAACGGGTCTCGAGGATTCATTGGGACTATCTCTTCTTTCGAGGTCTGGCCTTTGTCTTGGAGCCCAGGACCTTCTGTTTTATTTCCTCGACTTCCTCAGCTCCTTTTTGGTAGAGCTGTGCCTCATCAGGTGCCAGATAGTAAAGGAGGTTCAGGAACTCTCCTGCATGGACCCTCTCCTCATCTGCGATATCCTTTAGCACCTCTATGGCCAAGGGGTCATCTATCGACTCTGCCAGTTGCACGTAGAGCTGAACGGCCTCGTATTCCGCTGCGACCATGAAGCGGATCGCCCTTATGAGCTCTTCCTTTGTCAATTTCCTTTCGTTTGCGAGCACGTTGAATGGCGAGCCGAACTCAGGCATGGTTCACCTCCCGTTTTATTGTTCCTCACCCGAGCACCTTCACGATTTCAACCCGTCCCGAGGATCTCCCTTATTTTCCTTGCCAGGGAATCGGGTGTAAAGGGCTTCTCCAAGAAAAAGGCCCCTTCATCCAAGGCCCCGAACCTGGATATGGCTTCCTCGGTATAGCCCGATATGTAAAGGATCTTGGTCCCGGGCCTCGAAGCCTTTACCCTTTTTGTCAGTTCCTGCCCGCTCATTGCGGGCATCACAACATCCGTGATGAGCAGGTGGATGGGCCCATTGTATTGTTCCGCGAGCCTCGATGCCGCAAGCCCGTCTTCCGCCTCCAGTACCGTGTAGCCCCTCTCCTTCAGGACCGAACAAATGAGCCTCCTCACCATTGGCTCGTCCTCAGCCACAAGCACTGTCTGGGAGCCGGACCAGGTGCCCGTGAGAACGTCTCCCCCTGTGGTGGCCAGGAGTTCTTCTGTCTCCACAGCTTCCCCGCCTGCCTTATCTCCTCCAGTGCCTCCCTGCCTTTGTCTCCCTCGGACATGGTCAAGAGGAGAAGGTCCGTCTGGCCCATTATTATTGTGAGGAGATTGTTGAAGTCATGCGCTATTCCTCCTGCGAGCCTACCTATCGCCTCCATTTTCTGGGACAAGGCCAATTGTCTCTTGAGCTCTTTTCTCTCGGTGATGTCCCTGCATATGGCCAATGACAATTTCTCCCCACCTAGCTCCACTATGTCCGCTGAAACGGAGAAGGTCCTCACTTCCCCTGACTTGAGTCTGAACTCCGCTTCGAAGTCCCTGAGGGTGCCTTGATCCAAGAGTATCCGTAGAGCTTCCTCCCTCTTAGATGGATCCACCCATATCCCCAGCTCGAGGGGCGTCTTGCCCAGCACTTCATCTCTAGCGTATCCCGTCTTCTTCTCGAACGCCTCGTTGACCTCCACATAGTGGCCTTCCGGCAGCTTTGTGAGGCTCATCCAATCCGAGCTAGCAGTGAGTGCGCTGGAGAAGAGCTCTTGGGATCTTTTCAGGGCCTCTTTCGTCTTCTTCGTTTCCGTTATGTCCTCAACGTACTCTATGACTCCTACGAGCTCGCCTGTCTCCACATCCCGAAGAGGAGAGCTCTGCAAGTTGAGCCAACCTATCGGGTCTCCATTTTTGTCCCTCAAGGGAACAGTTGCCCTGGCGCTCTTTCCTGTCTTCAGGGTCTCCACGACAGGACACCCGTGGCAGGGGTAAGATGCCCCGTGATAGGCTTGGAAACACTTTTTCCCCACAAGGGGCATGGAGTGGGCGTACCACCTCTCCATGGTTGGATTCACCCTCACTATGTTCATCTCTCTATCCAGAACACTTATGCCCTGGGGAATGCTATTGAAAAGGCTCTGTAGGAAACGCTCTTTCTGTGGGAGTGTGTCTCCTGTGGAAGGAAAATTCCTGACCTCCGAGGCAACACAGAGGATAGCCTTCTCATTCTGGAGGAGATTAGCCGAGAGTCGAATCCGTTTCCATCTCCCATCGGGCATCCCCACCCTGATCTCGCAGGGATCTGGCTTGAACCCGTTCCTGTGATACTCTACCAAATCTTTTCGATCTGATGGATGCACTAGGGGGAGAAGTTTGGATCCCTTGAGTTCCTCTGAGGGTCTTTCCATGAGCGTTTGGGCCCTCTTGTTGAGGTATGTGATGGTCCCCCTCTCATGTATGGAGCGCTCTCCCTCCATCCGATTTCTCGGGCTGGTCACTTTGGGGGCTACGCCCCCAAGCCCCCGGTACACTTTGGCGTGTTCCGAGCCCACGCAGCCCCAGAGTAACATACCAAAAGCAGGGTGTTTTCGCGGGCGAAGGGGGTGCTCCTAAGGTACGGTCTGCGGGGTTCGCACCATTTGCCATTGGCAAATGGTGCGAGCTACTGGCATTTTCTCCAGAATCCGCTCCATCTCGGCCCCCCTATTTGCCGATGACCCCCCGGATCTCCTGCTCAAGGACGGAGGAAGCCAGGAGGTAGTCTTTCAGGCTCTCCGCTTCCACCATCAGTTGGTCCTCCTTCACCTCTTGCCTCCTCGAAGACGAAGCCCCTCTTCTTTGCCTCCTCCTTGTAGGATCCCCCTTCCAGTCTTATTTCCCCCATCCTCACCACCACGATCGCGGACTCTCCCTGCACTGGGCACTTGTGTTCGCAGTAGCCACACCCATTGCAACGATTCTCTGTCACGAAAGGTCTCCTTTTCCCCTCGACTTCCCTGAACTCTATGGCATCATATGGACAAATTTCGTCGCATACAAGGCAGACCTTGTCCTGTTCCCAAACAAGACACCTCTCCCTGAGGAGAACCGCGGTACCTATCTTGGCATGGATCCTCTCTTCGAGGCTGAGGGGTCTTATGGCTCCCGTGGGACATGTCTTCCCACAACGGTTGCAATGTTTCTCGCACGGAGCCAATCTCAGATCCAATCTGGGGGTCCATACCCCGTTGAGGCCCGCCTCCCAAAGGCTTGGCTGGATCGTCTTGCTCATGCACACACTCATGCACAGGCCGCATCTCAAGCACTTCTCCAGAAACATCCCTTCCGGGAGGGCGCCAGGAGGCCTTATGAGTCTGTCTCGTGGAGCTACTCTCCCAGCATCTGTTCTCACTGTGAGGCCGCCTATGAGTCCAGCTGCTCCCACTGCCAAAAGCCCTCTCCTGCTGAGGGCAAAGCCCCGTGTCTCCTTTTGCGCCTTTGGGGAAGCGGAGGCCGGGCTGAAGTATATGGCGTCCACGGGACAGACCTCTTGGCACCTGAGACAAGCGATACACCTGAACCTGAAGCTAGCCCTCGGATCGTCTCCTATGGCCCCCGAAGGACAGACCCTTTGGCACGCCCCACACTCGGTGCAGGAATCCGTCACTTTTCTGGAAATGGGTGCTTTGGATCCCAAGAGCCCCAGCATGCCCCCGAGGGGGCAGAAGGCCCTGCACCATAGCCTCGTCACTACGAGGGAGATACAGAGGATCGTTCCCATCCATGCCAGGGAAAACCCCGTGAGCCAAAACCTGGGGGGTGAGATCTGGGCCTCCCAGAGCCAAAACCAATCGAGCTTTTGAGCCAGTGGCCTGAGGATTCTGAGTACAAAGGCCCCCGAATCCATGATCCATGGCTCCAGGATCAAGGCGACACTTCTTGTGAGGATCACGAGAGGGTCCATCCAGCCGATCAATGACAGGCCGAAAAGGGCAGAGGAGAGGACAAGGCCCAAGGAGAAGAGGGGTATGGCTCTTTTTGAGAGAAGCCATCTCGGGTCGCGGTTTGTCCCCCTGCGGAGCTTTCCCATGAGGTCGAAGATGGTCCCCAGGGGACAGATCCATCCGCAAAATGCTCTCCCCGCAATCAAGCTCAAAAAGACCACTGCTAGGGCTGGGACAAAGGACGACAGTCCCCCCCAGGAAATGAGAAAAACGTGGATCCCAGCCAAGGGATCCCCTTTGAGGAAGAGATCAGGAGGAATAAAGCTGGCCAGTTGGGTCGTGGAGATGGCGAAAAGCCATAGGAAGAGAATCAGGGAAGCTCCCTGAACCAGCCTTCTTGTTCTCACCCTCCTCTCTCCACCACCTCCACGGCTTTCAGGTCCAGGGTGCCCAGACCGTGTGCAGCCGCGGCTACCAGATGTTTCACTTGATCCGGTCTGAACCTCTGACCGTACCAAGCCCCAAGGGTAACCCCAACCGCGTCCACTGCAAGGGGGTCGCTACCCGCCACTATGGTATTCCACTGTTCCACTTTCCCTGGTCCCCCTGGTCCTGCTGTCAGGAGGCCTCGAGTGGCATCGAGAATTGTGAGGTGCGGCCTGATCACCGTGGCCAGATCCCCTATCGCCTGGTCCAGATCCATGTCCCTGTGAAAGGTGGCCCTGTCCCATATCAGCCCCATCAGCCCCTTGAGTCCCAGGCTGACCCCGGTTGCCGAATGGGACTTGGCAGTGGGGAGGTTTATGATCTTGTCAGCCTCGAGAACCTCCACATACACCTTGGTGGTCCTGAGGGCTACTCCTTTGGGGACCCTGACCTCCCTGTAGAGGCTCTCGTCCTTGGGGGCAATGAGTCTCACCTGGGGAATCTTGGCAATGGCCTCCCGCGCCCCACTTCTCACGAAACAGAGATCCGGGTTCCCCAGGGTATTGTCCACAACTGTTACCTTCTTGGCCCCTGCATCGAGACAGAGCCTCGCAACCGTGGCGATCACCTCTGGAGACGTGTTGCATCCCCAGGAAGGGGGATTGGGGAAGGAGAGGTTCGGCTTCAATATCACCTTGTCTCCAGGTTTGACGAAGAGATCAATCCCCCCTAGGGCCTCCAGGGCCATCTTCACGGCCGATTCTGCCTCCCCCTTGGCTACGGCCACCTTGGAGTTGTGGCCCCGGGATGCAGCCCCAGGGGGGACGGGAAAGGCGAGCAAGCACACTCCAGCACCGAGCTGGGAGAGAAAGATCCTCCTCGTGCAAAGGGCCTTGTGGCTTTTCCCTCTATCGTTCATCG
>JAPWUY010000045.1 GCA_028275295.1 Thermodesulfobacteriota bacterium
CCCATTTCTCCAGAAGGGGCAGGACCTCCTTCCTGATCCTCACCCTGAGGTACCTCCTGTCCTCATTGGTGGAGTCGACCCTATAGGCCAGGCCCTTCTCCTGCAAGTACGAGAGTATCTCCTCCCTTTCGAGGCAGAGAAGGGGCCTCACGATCCTTCCCGTCCTGGGACACATGCCCGCCAGGCCCCCAGGGCCAGCCCCTCGGCCGAGGGCAGCCAACACAGTCTCCGCCTGATCCCCTCGATGGTGGCCTACGGCTATGCTCGATCCGCCGAACTCGGCTCTCATTTCCTCCAACAACCTGTACCTCGCCTCCCTGGCCTCCTCCTCGAGAGACCTCCCAGGAGTCCCCAGTGTGCCTGGGGGCACTGTCCTGTAGAGAAACTGGATCCCCATCTGCTCCGCCATGGTGCCCACGAATTCCAGGTCCTCCTGAGCCTCACTGCCCCTCAGGCTGTGGTTGACGTGGGCCACTCCCAATGTCCAATTCCACCTCCCAGCTAGTTCCCGAAGAATGCTCAGCAGGGCAATGGAGTCGGGTCCGCCTGATACTGCGACCAGAATCCTCTCCCCCGGCAGGAGGAGTTGCCCTTCGAGGATGAACCTGCTTACTTTCCTCACAACTTCCTCCCTCGCCCTGGGACGGGAAACACTTTTCCGAAAAGGAACTTCAGTTCGGCTCATGATCCTGGGTCAGAGATGCATCTCTTCCAGGGGAAGGGAGAAGGCCTCGGCCACACCGCTGTGGGTGACCTTTCCCCTGAAGACATTGAGGCCTCTCAAAAGGGCCCTGTTTCTGGCCAATGCTCCCTCGAGGCCTCTGTCCGCTATTTCCAAGGCATACGATAGGGTCGAGTTGGTCAGGGCATAGGTCGAGGTTCGGGGAACAGCCCCTGGCATATTGGTGACACAGTAGTGGACCACGTCGTGAACTATGTAAGTCGGGTCATCGTGAGTTGTGGGCCTCGTGGTCTCGCATATTCCTCCCTGATCCACGGCCACATCCACTATGGCTGCCCCTGGCTTCATCTTCTCCACCATGTCCTCGGTTATGAGCTTAGGGGCCCTGGCCCCTGGGATGAGGACGGCTCCTATGACCAAGTCGGCCTTCAGAACCTCCTCCTCTATGTTCGCCCTATTGGACATGACAGTGGTCACGTGTCCATGCATGATGTCTCGCACGTAGCCTAGACGGGTGGGATTGACATCCAAGATGCTCACCTGAGCCCCTATTCCCACAGCTACATGGCAAGCATTGGCCCCCACGATCCCTGCTCCTATTATCACCACTTTGGCCGGAGGAACCCCCGACACCCCGCTCAGGAGAATCCCCCTCCCTCCCTGGGTAACCTCTAGACATCTTGCCCCTACCTGGATCGATAGCCTGCCGGCCACCTCACTCATGGGAGCGAGGAGAGGAAGAGAGCCGTCATCCAACTGTATGGTCTCGTAACCGATGCCTATGCACTTTGCCTCCAACATCCTCTCCGTCAACTCCCTATTGGCAGCCAGGTGGAGGTAGGTGAAGATTATCTGGCCCTCTCGGAGAAGATGGTACTCCTCCTCAAGCGGCTCCTTCACTTTGAGGATCATCTCCGCCTCTTGCCAGATGAACTCGGGCTCACCAATGATCTCGGCACCAGCAGCCCTGTATTGCTCGTCCATGATGGCACTTCCCAGTCCAGCCCCCCTCTCTATCAACACCCTGTGTCCGTGGGAGACCAAAGCTGTCACTCCCGCTGGAGTGATCGCCACCCTTCTCTCCTGCTTCTTCCTCTCCTTGGGCACGCCGATTATCATTTTCCCACCTCCCCACAACTTCCTCTGCCACACCTTTCCCGAGTGTTTGAGCCTTTACCGAGGCCTCAAGATCTTCCAGGACTCCCACGGGCCCCATGAGGTCTAGAGGGGCTTCACGAGGCCTCTCCTTCCTCACCCTGTTCAGGCCCCCCGTAGACAAGCCCGATCTCCTCTATGATCTCTTTCGCCCTTTGAGCCATTTTCTTGGGGACCAGAATATCTGCCCAGCCTCTTTGAAGCACAAAGAGTCCATCGTAGGCTATCTCCTCGTGCTTCTTGACTATGGCCTCCATTCCTTCTCTGGCCAGGGCATCCACCACAATATCCGCCTCGAAGGGACCTTGAGCAACGTGAACCTTGACCATTGGCTCTTCAAGATCTTCGGGCAGTGGCATGAGGCCCTCCCATCTCTTTTGTCTTGAATATCGAAGAATATCTTAGCATACTTTTTCGCGAGACTTGCGGCAGAGGGTAGACTCTTTGGGGAAAAGGAGGAGCAAAGTGAGCCTTCAATCTCTTTGGCCCAAGGGGACCTTGTGGTTTCTGACATTGTTTTCAGTGGGGTTTTTGGGACCCCAGGCTTTGGCTGACCTCCTTCATCTGAAATCAGGAGGCGTTGTGGACATAGGGTGGGACTACAAGATAAGTGGCGACAAGGTGATGATCAAGAAGCAGGAGGGATACATAGCTATACCCCTTTCGGATGTCATCAGGATAGAGAAAACGGAACGGAAATCCCTTCCACAGCCAACCGTTGGCGAAAAGATGGAGAAGCCCGAGGCGGATGAGGGGAGTGCCCCCACGGAGGTTGTGGAAGGTGGCGATTCGGCAAAACTGGTCTCCCTCATAGAGGAGGTCCTGGCCTATCTGTCGAGGGCTAACAGATCCTCCGAGCTCTCGGAGGAGGACAGGGAAGAGGGGCTAGATCTCATAAAGACGTGGATGGAAGAGACAAGGGAGATAATGGCCAAGACCAGGGAGTCCGCAACCAGGGATGTTGCCGAGGATCTCCTCAGGGAGCTCGAGACCCTCGACAGGGAACTCGGAGATGGAAAACTATCGAGCGGTCCCAAGATGGAAAGCTCTCTGCGGGAGATGCTCCAAAGGCTTTGAGAGGCGGTTTTCTCCGAGGGGCGCGTTCTGTGCGCCAGTGCAATGAGCCCTCGATTATGTTGAAGAACTTCATTGCCAGCCATGGATAGCCGAGAGACCCGGGGCCTAAAGGGGAGATGCCTCGCATAACCCCGTGCCCTCGTTACGGGCGTGCGGAGCCCGCCCCTCCGCGACGCGGCCTAGCCGATGGGAGACCGGCTCAGGAAGTAGGCCCCAAGATTTCGCGAAGGGGCCTTTTCTCGGAGAGACGCACTCCGTGCGTCCGCATGGCAAGGCCCCACGAATGCCGAGGCATTCCATTTTCACCCGACGATGAGGCGAGAGGCCGGTTGGCCTACCGGAGACATGTCTGGGCCAGGCCGATGCCTCCCTTGCGGGCGTGCAGAGCCCGCCCCTCCGCGGGATTCGTGATCCGAGCTGGGATGGCCTAGCGGGGAAAGACCCGGGATAGGCGGATGGCGGTTCTCTCGGAGGGGCGCGGTCTCCGCGCCCGGACGGTACGGCCGGACGAATGGCAAGGCATTGCGTTGCCACCGGTGGTTTTGCGACAAGCTGGTGGCCGAAGCGAGGCAACTTTTGGGTTTGGCGTTATGCCTCCTTCACGGGCGTTCGGAGCCCGCCCCTCCGCGGGGGGCGAGCCTGGGTGAGAGGCCTTGGGGAGTAAACCCGGGGATAACGCGAAGGGTGGTTTTCCCGGAGGGACGCACTCCGTGCGTCCGTTTGGTACGGCCGAACGAATGCCAAGGCATTTCTTTCGCACCACATGCGTTGAACATTGCCCTGGGGCCTACCGGCCACATGTCTCGGTCGAGCGCAAGCCCACCTTGCGGGCGTGCGGAGCCCGCCCCTCCGCGACGCGGCCCAGCCGATGGGACACGGGCTTAGGAAGTGGGCCCCAAGATTTCGCCGAGGGTCCTTTTCTCGGAGGGACGCACTCCGTGCGTCCGCATGGCAAGGCCCCACGAATGCCGAGGCATTCCATTTTCACCCGACCATGAGGCGAGAGGCCGGTTGGCCTACCGGAGACATGTCTGGGCCAGGCCGATGCCTCCCTTGCGGGCGTGCGGAGCCCGCCCCACCCTGGGACAAGCCAGGCAACGATCTCCTAGCTGGAAAGGGCCTGGGGAAGATAAACGCGGAGGATCGCTCGGCCCGGGGAGTGGTGTGCTCCATTTGTGTCGTCTTCATGCCATTTCATTTCTAAAAGTGGCCTCAGCCCATCTCGCCTTTTCCGAGATAGATACTATCTTGACAATTCCCGTGAGATTTGCTTAAATGCCGGGCCAGTACACAGAAAAGGTAGGCTTCGCCACAGAGGACGATTGACCAATTTTTTGCCAGGAGGGTGGGGATGAAGCTCAAAGGTGGGATATTGGTCTTGGGCTTATTTTGGGGGGCTGTGGCCTTGGGCATGGTTGGGGGAGGAGATGTGGAATTCAAGATGAAGGGTGCCGGGCCTGTTCTCTTCAGTCACGATACCCATGTAGGAAGCCACTTCCTTGCCTGTACCGAGTGCCACGATTCTCTTTACACAGTCAAAGGAAAGCACAGACATGTGACCATGGATCAGATGGCAAAGGGGCTTTCATGCGGGGCCTGTCACAACGGACTGAGGGCTTTTTCCGTCAAAGACAACTGCCAGGTGTGTCATCAATGATAGGGCGAGACGGACTCGAACACATTTTTCGGGTCGAGGTTGATGGTTTGCCCGATGGGATCAGGGAGGGGGGATCATGTACGAGGACAAGGACGAGATTCAAGTGATGCAGGGAGATCTGAAGAGGGCTCTGGGGAAGGCGAGACCACAGTGGGCAATGGTCATAGATTTGAGAAGATGCACGGGCTGCAGTGCGTGCACTGCGGCCTGTTTCGCGGAGCAGAAAAGTCCCCCAGGGATCATGTACAGGGTTGTCTACGAGGAGGAGTTCGGAAGTTTTCCCAAAGTGAGAAGAAGGTTCACCCCGAGGCTATGTAACCAATGCGACGACCCACCCTGCGTCAAGGCCTGTCCCAACAAGGGTGATGGAAAAGCTACCTGGAAGGACAAGGATTCGGTGGTTGTCATCAATTACATGCAGTGCATAGGTTGCGGAAAATGCGTGGTAGCCTGCCCCTACAAGGCCAGGGCCTTGGACGGAGGGGCTTTTTACACAGCCGGAACACCCAAGATCGAGGAATACGAGAAGGCCCCGAGCTGGGAGTATGGGAGAAAGTGGCCTAGGCGGGAGAACGAGATTCCCATTGGGACTGCCAGAAAGTGTCATTTCTGTGTCCACAGGCTCAAGGTGGGGATGCTCCCCGCTTGCGTTACCACCTGTCCTTGCAGGGCCAACTTTTTCGGGGACATGGAGGACCCGCAGAGCCTGGTCCACAAATGGATAAAGGAGAACAAGGAGAGGATCAAGGTCCTTGCCTCTGTGAGGACACCCGGAGAGACCCGACCTTCTCGTGCGGCCTTGAAGGGCATGAGAGCTCATGAGATTTCCCAACTCGTGGGTTATCCGGGCAAGGTCCCAGTGTTCGCGGAGAGTGCTCCCACAAAGCCAAGGGTCTTCTACGTGATGCCGTGAGGGAGGGAGGAAAAATGGCCGAGAGAAAGAATTCCAAGATTGGATCCATCACCCGAAGGGGGTTCGTGAAGTGCTCGGCGATCTTGGGAGGGGGTATCTTGGCCTCCCAGATGAAGTGGGCAAGGGAGCTTGTGGAAAGGGCAGAGGCAGGACTTTTGACCCCAGAGGAAGAATATGAACTCGTGAGACCGGAAAATGTCCTCTATACCGTTTGTCTTCAGTGCAATACGGGCTGTGGGATAAAGGTCAAGCTCTATCGCAAGGAAAACATTGCAGTTGCAGTGAAGATAGACGGGAATCCCTACAATCCCTTCGTCATGGTTCCCCACATCTCCTACGACACTCCTTTCAAAGAGGCTCGCACCTTGGATGGTGCCATCTGTCCCAAGGGGCAAGCTGGCATCCAGACAGCATACGATCCTTACCGGATCACCAAGGTCCTCAAAAGGGCGGGGAAAAGGGGAGAGGGAAAGTGGATGACCATTCCCTTCGATCAAGCAATAGAGGAGATAGTGAATGGAGGGAAGCTCTTCTCCCATGTACCCGGAGAGGAGAACAGGGTGGTTGTGGGCCTCAAGGACATATGGGTACTGAGGGATCCAAAGATCGCCAAGGCAATGGCAGAGGATGTGAAGGCGATAATGACCTCCAAGGACAAGAAAAAGGCTGTCGAGGAATTCAAGGCAAAGCATGCGGCTAACCTCCACTATCTCATCGATCCAGATCATCCGGACCTGGGCCCCAAGAACAACCAATTCGTTTACTTTTGGGGAAGAAAGAAAGGAGGAAGGGGAGAGTTCGCTGCTAGATTCTTCGGGGACTACTTTGGCACTGTGAATACCCATGGTCACACGACCGTCTGCCAGGGTTCTTTGTACTTTACCTGCAAGGCCATGAGCGAACAGTATCAGTTCAACAAGTTCGGAGGCGGTGCCAAGTTTTACTGGCAGCCGGATTTGCTCAATGCCAAGTACATCCTATCCGTTGGGTCCAACCTCTTCGAGGCGAACTATGGCCCGCCCAACATGAGCTCGAGGCTGATTCCCAACATCGCATCGGGGAAGACAAAGCTTGTAGTGGTGGATCCCCGCTTCACCAAGGCGGCCTCCAAGGCTCACAGGTACATGCCCATAAAGCCCGGGACTGACGGGGCGTTTTTCTGTGCCCTCATCCGCTGGATCATAGACAACAAGAGGTACGATTCCAGATACCTGGCCAATGCCAACAAGGCAGCCGCCTCAGCCTCACGGGAGCCCACATGGACCAATGCGGTTTGTCTGGTCCGCATGGAGAAGGACGGAAGGCCGGGGAAATTCTTGAGGGCTCACGAGATCGGACTCCTCGAGCCCAAGAAGGTCATGGACAAGGATGGAAAAGAACAGACCCTGGAGCATCTCGTGGTGATGAAGGATGGCAGGCCTGTGCCAGTGGATCCTAACGATGAGAAGGAGCCAGTGACAGGCGATCTGTTCGTGGACACAGAGATAAACGGCATCAGGGTCAAAAGCGCACTCCAAATAGTCGCGGAATCCGCCAGATCCAAAAGCCTGGAGGAGTGGTCGAGAATATGCGGCATCCCCGTCGAGGACATAGTCCAGACGGCCAAAGAGCTCACGAGTTTTGGAAAACAGGCAGTTGTGGAGGTCCACAGGGGGGTTGCCCAACACACAAATGGGTTCTACAACGTGACCTCGGCCATGACCCTGAATTTGCTTCTTGGCAACTTCGATTGGAAAGGCGGGATGATAGCCGCATCCACTTACAACACGACCGGAGGGAGACCGGGCCAACCCTTCGATCTGGGCAAGATGAAACCTGGGGCCACGACGAAATTCGGAATAAGCATCATAAGGCACGACGTGAAGTACGAGGACAGCACTCTGTTTGCGGGCTATCCTGCCAGGAGGAATTGGTGGCCCCTCTCGAGCGACATCTACGAGGAGATAATCCCGTCCATCGGAGATGCCTATCCTTACCCCATTCTGGCCCTCTTCAGCTACATGGGGGCCCCCACTTACTCTCTTCCTGCAGGCCACACCAACATAGAGGTGCTGGCAGACGTGAACAAGGTTCCTCTCTATTTCACCTCCGACATCCTGGTGGGCACGACCTCCATGTACGCGGACTACATCTTCCCAGACCTGAGCTATCTCGAGCGCTGGGAGATGCACGGATCCCACCCCAATATGCCCGTCAAGGTCCAGCCCATCAGGCAGCCCGTGATTGCCCCTTTGACAGAGACCGTCAAGGTGTTCGGAGAGGAGATGCCTTGCTCCTATGAGGCCGTTCTGTTGGCCCTGGCCGAGAAACTCGGTCTCCCCGGATTCGGGAAGGACGGTTTCGGACCAGGTCAGGACTTCACAAGGCCGGAGGATTTTTACATTCGAATGGTGGCCAATGTCGCCACAGATGGGACCCCGGTCCCGGATGCAGACGATGAAGAGGTGAAGTTGTTCTTGGAGGCCAGAAGGCACCTCCCCAAGACCGTGTTCGACCCGGAGAGATGGCAGAAGATAGCGGGCCCCAACTGGAGAAAGGTAGTGTACGTGTTGAACCGAGGTGGCAGGTTTCAGGATATGAGGGAGGTTTACAAAGGGGATCATGTAGCTAACCAATACAAGCGGCTCATAAACATCTACCAGGAGAAGACGGCTGGGACGAAGAACTCGTTCACTGGAAAGCCCAATCCGGGCTATGCCACCTATATCCCCGTCACCACTGCTTTGGGCAAAACTCCCAAGGAGGCAGGCTTGGAGGACGGTTACACCCTTCACCTCATAACCCAGAGGGACGTAAGGATGACCAAATCGAGGACAGTGGTGGACTATTGGCTCCTGGCCATGCTTCCCGAGAACTCCGTGATCATGAACCCCAAGGATGCGAGGAGATTGGGCCTCAAGGATGGAGATAGGGTCAAGGTGGTCTCGGCCACCAATCCCGAGGGGGTGTGGGATCTGAAAAATGGAAGGATAAAGCCTATGGTGGGAAGGCTCCAACTAACGGAGACCATAATGCCTGGGGTCATAACCTTCACCCTCGGCCACGGGCATTGGGCAACGGGAGCTTCGGATATTTGGATAGACGGCCGTCGAATCGTAGGAGACGAGAGGCGCTCCAGGGGGATCCATGCCAATGCTGCCATGTGGGTTGACCCTTATCTGAAAAACACCTGCATGCTGGATCCAGTGGGAGGAAGCGTCTCCTTTTACGATACCAAGGTGAAAGTTGTAAGGGTATAGGAAGAGGCACCTAGGGCCAATCTCAGGCGTGGGAGTATGGAAGGGGTGGTTTTTTCCCAGAAGCTGGCGGAGAGGGTGAAAAAGGGGGTCAGGATCCTTCTCGGGAGGGAGGAACTTCCCCAAGAACCTGTGGAGAGAACTCCATCGGGGATCGAGGAATTCATGAGGTGGCTCTTCTCCCCGGAGACCCTGGAGATGGACGAGGAGGAAGGGGAGGAAAGGCCACCATCCTTTTTCAAGTGGCTTTTTGGGAGAGAAGAGCTT
>JAPWUY010000046.1 GCA_028275295.1 Thermodesulfobacteriota bacterium
GGCTGCATAAATGGCATGGATGGGAACAAGGGAAAATTCCCTCTGCTCTTCTCGGGGAGTATCCAGGACCTTTATCCCCTCGGTGACTCGGGCTATGGCATAAGTTCGAAAGCGAGAGAATCCAACCACAACCGATGCTCTCCTGCCCCTGGACAAGATGGCCTTTTGGAGCTTTTGAGCCCAGATCCATGGAGATGGGAACAGATGAGAGAGGCCCCTAACCCCGAGCCAGAAGACCCCCAGCGCATCCGAGACCTCCACCTCTGGGGAGAAGAGGAGAAGCAGCCGAGCAATTTGATCCAGCTCTGAATTTATGTCCTCATCCGGGATGTGTGCAGCTCGCAAATGGGGCACGAGATTCAGGGCCTGAGCATATCGCATCCCAGGAGTTATCCCCGACTCCTCGGCCTCAGGGCTCACCCAGAGGATCTCCCCCTGGGGCCTTTCCTGGGCCACTACCACTGCCGGAAGTCCCTTCCACTGGGGATAACGGTCCAGGAGGAGTTGGAGGGGAAGCTTCGGGATGTCAACACAGGCCAGGCGGTCCATGGCAAACTACCTCCTTGACCCAGCCAGGACCAAACCTCTTGTCCTTCAAGGCAGTGAAGTAACAGGAGAATTTGACTTCGTCCGAGCTCCTGCGAGTCGCCCCAACCCTAAGGGAAATCAGAGAGCTCAAAGAGGGGGCTTCCTGGGTTTTCTCAGTGAGAAAAACTATGGCCATGTCATGGCCCCGGGCAAGACCCGCAAGTCTCGTCTGGAGGGGAAGGGGAACATCTCCCCTCGCCCCTAGATCCACAATCAGGAGTCCAAAGGCTCCTGTGCGAGCCAAACGATCCGCAGCTCTGGCCATGGACCTTCCATCGGGACACCGAATCACAGGAAGGGCCCTGAGATCCACTCCCATCTCGGCCATATCTGGAGGATAAAAACTGGTGTCCCTGTTAGTGATCCAGGCCACGGGTTCCCCTCTCATCTGGGCCTCAAGCACCAGAAGAGAGGCCAAGGTGAGAACAGAGGAATTCCCCAATCCCGAGATTTCTGTGAGCCTCCCCCTTAAATCGACCCAAGGAAGCTCCTCCCTCTTTTGGACCCTTTGTCCCGGGACTACGGAGATGGATCTGGCCCATTGTTTGCCCATGAGAAGCCCGAGTCCAACCCTCTCGACCACTGCCATTTTGGCCTCCTTCCAACTACAGAGACCCCCTTCTCCGGGGACTCAAATAGCCCCCAGTGAGGTAGATTCCAGATAACGCCTGATCTCTATCACCTTTCCCAAGATGGTGAGCTCATGGGGGGATACGGTAATGGGAGGATAGGCAGGATTTTCAGCCCTCAACTCCATATGCCCTTGTCTCACAATGAGCCTTTTGAGGGTCGCCTCATCCTCCACCATTGCAACTACTATGTCTCCACTTTCAGCCGTAGGTTGCCTCCTCACTATGGCTATATCCCCCGGAAGGATCCCCGCTCCCACCATGCTTTCACCTTTTACCCTGAGGGCAAAAAGCTCTCCTTTATTCCTCTCCATGGACACGGGCAAATATCCATCCGGATCCTCGATGGCGGTTGTGAGGGGACCAGCCTGCACCCTTCCTAGAATGGGCACGAGGATTACGCCGCCTGTCTCCTCAGCAAGGCTGTATCCACGAGCTCTCCCGGGCTCCCTCCTGAGTTTTCCCTCCGCAACCAGGTTTTCCAGATGCCGTCTGGCAGTCTCCACAGCCCTAAAGCCCATGGCATGCTGGACCTCTCTCACGGTTGGTGGATGTCCAGCCAAAATCCGCTCCCTGACGAATCTCCAGACCCTCTCCCTAGTCTTCCCTTGGGGGGTATATGCCATTGCCTCCTCCCTTCCGGTGAATTCCCCACATTCCATTAAACAGACATTTGTCTGCCTTGTCAAGACAAAAAATCTCGTCAACCCACCCTTCCCCAATTACCTCCTCTCGCGAGCAAGCCGTAACATACCAATCCCACCACAGCCCAAAAACCCTTGGTCACCCTCAAGACCACTCCAAAGGCAAGTCCGGTCGCTCCCTTCAAGCCCATGAGATCGAAAAGCAAAGCCCTGGACCCCTCCTGAACCCCAACCCCAGCAGGGACCATAAACCCCACAAGATCAAACCAAGCCCCCAAAAACCATATTATCGCTGCCCTCCCCAAGGACCCCGAACCCACAACCCATCGGAGAAACAACTCCACTTGAAGGATCCCCATGGAGAAACCCACCATGTGCCACAGGATGGCCCTGTAAAGATCCCCCGGCCTTTCCCTGTGGAATGCCTCCAAATCCCTGTCCACCTCCGTGAGCCAACGGGCCGCAGAGGCCACAAATCTTCCCCCAAATCCTTTTCTCTCGAGGGCCCTCGCAATTCCTCCGAGCTTTCCTCTTTTCTGAAGCCAAAGGAAGCCCCCTATACCGGCTGAGAAACAGGCTGTGCTCAAAACCCAAATGACCACAAACCCCCAAGGGAGAGAAACCATCCAGAGGGTGGCGAAAGAACCTATGGACACGAACAACAATTGGGCAGATGCCAAGGCGAGCTTGCCCACTATTACACTGGCTGTGGCCCCAACCCCATCCCCGAGGGCTCCAAGGAGCACCCCCTTCACGACTTCCCCGCCCATGTGGGCAGTAGGTGTGAGATAATTGAACGACATTCCCGCCTGACGGATCATTCCCACCTTGAGCCAGGAAAGCTCCCTACATTTTCCACTCATGCACCTTCTCCAGCCCATGGTGTGAAAAAACTCCCCGAGCCCCTCCAACCCTATGAGGAAAACCCACCCCCAGCCAATGAGGGAGAGATGATGAAGCACTTCCCCTGGGCCGAGTCTGAGAAAAACCCAAAGGAGAAGAGCTACTCCCCCGGCAAAGAAGATCCTGTGAACCCACCTCATGAACCCTCGAAGCCCCCAAAGACCGTTCAATTACACCTAACGGGAAGAGAGCTACTCCCCACGAGAGAAAATTCCGAGAGGGCCTGGGCATCGGCATCGGATTCTCCCATGGAGATCCTCGAGTGGCCCCATCCCAACACCCGAAGGCCAATTATGGTCACCTCCTCGGGTTGGCACAAGGGGTCGCCTGAGGCGTTCCAAGGGTTGCGGAAGGGCGATCTTTTTCGGTGAGTGGAGAAAGGTGCGCGCAAGGGGCTTGAGAAGCGAGGGATAAGTGGGTGTATAATGTGTAACTCAAGGCCACTTCCGCCTCGGGGAGTCATCCTTTCCAGCGGGGTCGAGGATTCCCATCCTCGAGGATCTTCCCTGAGGTCAGGGAGCCCGGAACCTCAATCTCACGGACTTGGAGCAAAGCTCATGGCACAGGCAGACGTCACCCAGGTAAGAAGTGTAGCGCTCATAGGACATGCGGGATGCGGGAAGACCTCTTTGGCTGAGGCCATCTTGTTCGATGCCAAGGTGACAACCCGCATGGGGAGGGTGGAAGAGGGAAACACCGTGATGGATTTCGAGCCGGAAGAAATCCGAAGGGTCAAGTCCTTGGGGACAGCCCTGGGATTCTTGGACTGGAAAAAATACAGAATCTATCTAGCGGACACCCCGGGTGACAGCAACTTCTTCGCGGACACCTACCTCGCCCTCGAGGCTGTAGACGGGGCAGTGCTGGTGGTGGAAGCTGTAGATGGGGTGAAGGTCCAGACGGAGAAGGCTTGGCAGAGGTGCACGGATCTGGGAATCCCCGCCTTGATCTTCGTGAACAAGATGGACAGGGAAAGGGCGGACTTTTTCAAGACCCTCGAAGACATAAAGAAGATCTTGGGAATAAGGCCCGTGGTGCTGCAAATGCCCATTGGCGAGGAAAGCTCCTTCGAGGGAGTCGTGGATCTCCTCGCCATGAGGGCCCACTACTACAAGAAGGATGGCTCTGGCAATTATTCCACAGGCGAGGTGCCTTCCCATCTGGCTGAGAAGGTCACGGAGTTCAGGGAGAAGATGGTGGAGGATGTTGCAGAGGCGGACGATGAACTCATGGAGAAGTATCTGGAGGAAGGCTCCCTCAGCGAGGAAGAGATACTGAGAGGCCTCGTCGCTGGGGTCGTGTCCTGTAAGCTCGTTCCAGTTATGTGCGGATCCGCGACCTTGAACGTGGGTGTGAGTCATCTTTTGGACGGGATAGTCCAATTGCTCCCATCTCCCGCCCAAAGGCCCCCGAAGGAAGGCAAGGTCCCACAAACAGGCGAGAAGGCCCTCAGAGAGCCCAGCTCGGACGCACCCTTTTCGGCCTTCGTTTTCAAGACCCTTACGGATCCATATGCGGGGAAGCTGACAATATTCAGGGTCGTCTCCGGGACCCTGTCTGCGGACTCCACAGTCTTCAACTCCAGTAGGTCAGTGAAGGAGAGATTTGGCCAGCTCCTTCTCCTCCAGGGGAAGACCCAGGTTCCCGTTGAGAGTTTGGGGCCAGGTGCAATGGCGGCTGTCGCCAAATTGAAGGAGACCCGCACTGGCGATACCCTCTGCGATGAGAAGGCACCCATAGTATACGAGCTCAAGCCCCTTCCTCCAGCCATCATCGCATACGCCATAGAGCCCAAGACAAGGGAGGATGAGGACAAGGTCATGAGCTCCCTCCAGAGGCTCATGGAAGAGGACCCCACCTTGAGGCTCCATCGAGATGATCAGACGAGGGAGATCATCCTCCAGGGCATGGGTCGATCGCATCTCGACGTGGCAGTGGAAAAGCTCAAGAGGAAATTCAGCTTGGAAGTCAACATGAAAACACCCAAGGTGCCATATCGGGAGACCATAAAGTCCGAGAGAAAAGGCGTCATCTATAGGCACAAGAAGCAGACAGGCGGTAGGGGGCAGTTCGCGGAGGTCCATTTCGATATCTCACCGCTGCCCAGGGGGCAGGGATATGAGTTCGTGGAGAACCTCACGGGAATGAACGTTCCGAGAAACTTCGTCCCAGCAGTTGAGAAGGGTGTCCAAGAGGCGATGCTCTCTGGACCTCTGGCCGGCTACCCAGTTACGGACGTGAAGGTGAGGTTCTATGACGGAAAATCTCACGAAGTTGACTCCTCGGACATGGCCTTCAAGATAGCTGCCTCAATGTGCTTCAAGAAAGGGGTGATGGAGGCCAATCCCGTCCTCCTGGAGCCCATAATGAACGTCGAGGTGATAGTCCCCGAAGAATACATGGGTGACGTGATAGGGGATCTCAATGGCAGACGGGGAAGAGTTTTGGGGATGGAGGACAGGGGCGCCTTCAAGGTCATAAAGGCCCAGGTCCCTTACTCGGAGATCTTGATGTACGAGCCGGATCTCACCTCCATGACTAGCGGAAGGGGCTCGTACACCATGGAGCTCTCCCATTACGATGAGGTCCCGCCTCACCTGGCGGAGAAGGTGATCCAGCAGGCCAAGGCCCAAAAGGGTGAGGGTTAATGGTCGTTCTCGATGACATAGAGGGATCCGGGAAGGTCAATCCGGGGTCGCCCATGGAGAAGCTTGCAGAAGGGAGGGAACTCAAGGAGATCGCGGAGGCCGAGCCCCAAGATGAGGAGGACAGAGCCAACCTCATCTCGAGAATACAGAGAATGACGGTATCTGAAAGGATCAAACTGGCCCTCCTCGGCAACAAGGAAGTGAGGACCATCTTGATCAGGGATCCTGTGAAATCGGTGCAAGTTGCCGTGATCCAGAATCCCAGAATAACCGAGACCGAGGTGGAGAGAATAGCGGCCTCGAGAAACGTGGACGAGGAAGTCCTGAGGCTGATCCTCAAGAACAGGAACTGGACCAAGCTCTACCCCGTGAAAGTTGCCCTGGTGAAGAATCCCAAGACTCCCATAAAGGAGAGCTTGAGGCTTCTCTTCCACCTAAGGGAAAGGGAATTGAAAGAGGTCGCAGCATCGAAAAACCTTCCAAATCCCGTGATAGTTGCGGCCAAAAAGCTCCTCTCGGAGAGAAATCCGTGAAACATGCCCCCAGTGGGAAGGTCATAAGGGTGTCCATAAGCGAGGAGAAGGGAGTTCCCAAGACCAATGTCCCGGAAGTCCATTTGGTGGAGGACTGGGGGGTCGAGGGAGATGCGCACGCGGGATTCTGGCACAGGCAAGTGAGCCTTCTCGCTGCAGAGAGTATAGAGAAAATGAGGGAGAAAGGCCTGGAGGTAGGCCCGGGAGATTTTGCCGAGAACATAACCACAGAAGGCATGGACCTAGTGGGACTTCCTGTGGGGACGAGGCTGAGGGTTGGCTCAGAGGTCATCCTGGAGGTCTCTCAAATAGGAAAGGAGTGCCATACGGGATGCGCCATTTTCAAACAGGTGGGAAGCTGCATAATGCCGAAGGAGGGCATATTCGCCAAAGTGATCAAAGGGGGAAAAGTGAGGCCGGGAGACCCCATATGGGTGCTTGAGCAAGGACAGGAATGAATTCCTTCACATATGCCATAGTTGTCGTGAGCGACAGGGGATCCCGAGGGGAAAGGGAGGACAGGTCAGCCCCTGTCATAAGGGATCTCCTTGACGGGATAGGGGGAAAGATCGCGGGTTACAAGGTCGTCCCTGACGAGCTGGAGGAGATCCGAGAGGCGATTCTCCAGTGGACAGAGGGCTCGAGAAGGGTTGATCTGGTTCTCACCTGCGGAGGAACTGGACTCCATCCAAGGGACGTTACTCCAGAAGCCACAAGGGGAATCATACAGAGAGAGATCCCGGGTATCCCCGAGGCCATGAGGGCCGCTTCCTTGTCCAAGACACCCCATGCCGTCCTCTCAAGGGGAATAGCTGGAGTGAGGGACACAACCCTCATAATCAACCTCCCAGGTAGTCCCAAGGCAGCCAAGGAGAACTTGGAGGCCATCCTGCTTGCGATTCCACATGCCTTGGAGAAGATCCAAGGTGACCCATCGGAATGTGGCTCCCAGGGGTGACCTGGAGAGGCTGGGCCAACTGCTGGATGCTCCAATTGGGACCTCTGGGGCCAGTCTTCTCAGCACGAAATCCGAAGGAGCTTCTCACCTGCTGAAAGGAAAGTGGGTGTCGCTTCCTGGCGGAGGTGGATAGGAGGCCTTCTCGGAATAGGGAGAAAGGGTCGCTTGCTTGAGTTTTTCAACTAGACAGTGGATCTCCTTGCTCACTCGCCTCAGGTCATCGACGAGAAGCGATACATAGCCGTCTTCAGGGCTGAGAGGCTCTCCCCTCGAGATATACTCCAAGGCTATCCGGCCCAACCTCCTAAGGAGCTTGCTCTCCCTCTTCCTGGCCGATGCCAGTGCCATTTTCAGCTCCCACATCGGGTCTGAGCCTGCTTGTCCCTTACGCCCTCTTCCCTCCACTTCCCCCTCACCCTCCCTTCTCTCCACCGAGATCCCCCCAGGCCTCAAAAGCCCATCTCTCCATCCTCTTTTCCATGTTGGCCCTGTGGGTTCCGGGCCAGTATACCCTCCCGCACCCGCCGCACAGCCTGAAATGCGAATGAACAAGCAGGACATGATCCGGGACAATGCCTTCTACCGAAGCTGATGGAACTTCCTCCAGCAGCCGATTGCAGAGGAGACACCTCGAGAACCACTCGGCCTTGGGGATAGGACTTCCGAGCCACTTCAATACCGATACTACCTGCCTCTCTGGATGGTCCTCCTTGATCCGGATGACCTTGAGGGTAGCTGGAATCCTCTCCGGCCTGACGGCCCTCCTGGTCAAGAGGATACGGCCCTCCCTTTGAGCCCTCCCAATCAGGTAATGGAGGTCTTGGGTGTCCATCTCTGCATCGATGCCGAACATTCTCAGGCTGCGGCCGAGCCTTCCCAAGCTCCCATCGAGGAGAAACCTCACTTCTCCTCGCCCCCTCGGTTCCATGGGCCCCATCTCATCTTCACCGTGTCCCACCTCCGACACCCCGGGCACCTCCAGTGGAGTTCCTCCAGGACCCTTCCGCAGTGGGAGCACTCGTAGCCTTGTCTGGAGATGTCCTCCGTCACCTGAGACCTCTGACAGACCTCCAGAGCCTCCTGGTAAAGGCCTTGATCCTTGTATGCCTCCACCAACTCCCTTCTCGCCTCGACCCACAGGGGATGCGCCTGAACCAAGACCTCGAGAAGCCTGGCCGCTTCCCTGGCTTCTCCCTTCTTTCTCAAGAATCTG
The DNA here is from genome assembly GCA_028275295.1 of Thermodesulfobacteriota bacterium. Taxonomy (GTDB): domain Bacteria; phylum Desulfobacterota; class Desulfocorpusculales; order Desulfocorpusculum; family Desulfocorpusculum; genus JAPWUY01. The sequence continues at coordinate 8,117 of JAPWUY010000046.1, forward strand.
GCCAGGTGAAACCTGCTGAAGGGATCATCTCCGCACCTCTCCCTCAGAATACCCTCCAGGGCGCTCACCTTCCCCATTCGATAATAGGCATGTTCCAGTCGGTCAAAGACGAGAAAAGTGAACTGGGGAGCCTCATCCAAGATCCTCAGCCATACCTCCACTGCCTTGGAGTCAGAGCCGTCACTGGCATAGAGATCTCCTAGCTGGAGGTACGCATCCACGCACCCCTTGTAAGTGCTTATGGCCTTCTTGAAGGCCCATCGGGCCCCCTTCATGTCCCCCCTATCTCTATGGGCCTTGCCCATCTCCGTGAGGATATGAGCTTTCACGTTTGAGGCCTCTTCGGAGGTGAGCCTGGAGATCCTCTCTTGGGCCTCGAGTGCCCTTTCCCAAAGGCCAAGCTCCTCGCTGACCTCCCTCAGCTCCACCCAGGCCTGGACACGCTTTGGAGCCAGCCTCACCAATTCTTGGCAAGTTTCCACTGCCTTCTCGAGCAAGCCAGCAGCCTTGTAATCCAGCGCAAGCTCGTTGAGGGCCTCGACCATCATCTCCTTGTCTATGTCCTGCCTGCAGGTTATGCCCCTGTGAATCCTTATTGCCCGAGTGGCATCTCCCGCATCCCTGAGAAGGCTTCCCATGGCCATGTATCCCTCGACCAGATCCGAGTTGAGCTTCAAGGCCTCGGAGAAATCCTCGAGCGCCCTTTTCCGATCCCCAGCCAGGAGGGCCATTATCCCCTTGAGGTAGAAGCTCAACTCCGAGCCCTTTTCCCTCTTTCGAGTGAGATCTCTTGTACGGGTGGCCCTGCCCAGAAGAAAGCCTC
>JAPWUY010000076.1 GCA_028275295.1 Thermodesulfobacteriota bacterium
GGAGATTCGATACGACGCCTACGACATATTCGCAGAATATCCCGAACCCCTCGTTCCGAGGCCTATGAGGATGGAGGTTGACGAGAGAGTCGCAAGCGATGGGAGGATCCTGAGACCTCTCGATCCCGATGAGGTGAGAGGTGTCCTGGCAAGGCTCGTGGAGATGGGCATGGAGTCCTTGGCTGTTTGCCTCATAAACTCCTTCGAGAATCCCATCCACGAGAAGAGGATCCAGGAGATAGCCCTGGCGGAGCACCCTGAGATCCCTGTTTCCATCTCTTATGAGGTCCTCCCCCAGATACGGGAGTACGAGAGGACGAGCACCACTGTGACCAACGCCTATGTGAAGCCCATAACTGGCCGCTATCTCGGACAGCTCGAGGAAAGGCTCAGGAGACTGGGAATCCCAGGAAAGCTCTACATAATGCTATCGAGCGGGGGCATCACATCGGCACGGGTGGCCATGGAGTTCCCGGTGAGGATCATAGAGAGTGGACCCACAGCAGCGGTCATAGCCTCCCAGTTCTATGGGAGGATGTTTGGCATAGAGAATCTCTTCTGTTTCGATATGGGTGGCACTACAGCCAAGTCGTGCCTCATCCAAAAAGGGGAAGCGGGGCTTGTCTCAACTTTCGAGGTGGGTAGGGTCCAGAGGTTCAAGAGAGGAAGTGGCCTTCCCATTCAGGTTCCGGTAGTGGACCTCATGGAAATAGGCGCGGGAGGAGGAAGCATAGCCAGGGTGAGCCGTTTTGGCACCCTCCAAGTGGGGCCAGAGAGCGCTGGGGCTGACCCTGGACCCGTGTGCTATGGGCTGGGGGGTAAGGAACCTACTGTAACGGACGCCGATCTGATCCTCGGTTACCTGAATCCCGATTATTTCTTGGGTGGCGCTATGCCCCTTTTCAAAGAGGCTGCCTCCCGGGCGATAGAGGAAAGGGTGGCTGCTCCCCTCGGGGTCTCCATGGTGCAAGCAGCCTATGGGATACACGATCTCATAAACGAGGTGATGGCCGCAGCGGCCAAAACCCACATAGCTGAAAAGGGAGGTAATCCCAGGTTGGTCACGGTGGTTGCCTTTGGGGGTGCAGGTCCCGTCCATGCTTATGGACTGGCCAAGAAGATCGGAGCTCCCAGGATCCTAGTGCCCAAGATGCCAGGTGTGGGATCGGCTTTGGGCTTCTTCACCGCCCCCATGGCCTTCGATGTGGCCAGGAGCCACAAGGTGAATCTCATGGAGGCGGACCTAGAAGAGATAGAGAGGATCTTCCAGGAGCTAGAGGCGGAAGCCTCAGCGGCCATAGGTGGAAAGGAGGTGGAGAAGGAGGTCCTGTACGAGAGATCACTGGATATGAGGTTCGTGGGTCAGGGGGCTGAGACCCATTTGCCGGTTGAGAGAAAGCCATTCCACGAGTTCTCGAGGGAGGAGATCAGGCGTCTTTTCGACAGAACTTATGAGCATCTGTATGGCCGCACGTATCCAGATACACCCGTGGAATTCGTGACCTTCAAGGTGAGGGCTAGGCTTCCAGACAGGCCCTTCAGGATACCACCCCAGCCAAGGGAGACAAAGGGGTTGAGGGAGGCGATAAAGGGCGAGAGAAAGGCATTCTCCACCAAGAGGAAGGAATTCGTCCCCTTCACCGTGTACGATCGCTACAGGCTTCCTCCAGGAGCTGTATTTTCGGGTCCTGCAATCATAGAGGAGAGGGAGTCAACCACAGTCGTGGGAGAAGATGGAGTTGTCAGGGTGGACGATCATGGCTTCCTGTGGATCCAACTGGACCAGTGAGAGGGCTCCAGATATAGAGCCCATCTCCATGGGCTGGAACCCCCTGCTAGGGGGAGAGTAAGCTCCAAGGAGAAGACATTCTTGCACTGGCTTGGGAAAGATTGACGTGAGAGAGGGAGGGATAAAATGGCCAGGGGTTTTGACCCGATCCAGATAGAGATCCTCTGGAGGAGGCTAATCTCCATAGTGGATGAGGCTGATGCCTCGGTTGCGAGAACTGCCTTTTCGAGTCTTCTCAGGGATGCCCACGACTACACCTGCATGTTCACGGACAGCCATGGAAGGGAGATGGCCCAAGGCACCTTGTGCACGCCAGGCCAAGCTGGGGCAATGTCCCTCGGGGTCAAGCGAATAATCCAGTCCCTGGATCGGAACTCCCTCAAACCAGGTGATGTCTTCATAGTGAACGACCCCTGGCTCCTGGCAGGACATCTCAATGACATATGCGTCCTGAGCCCCATTTTCAGGGGAGAGGATCTTGTAGCCTTCACAGCGTGCGTCTTCCATCACTCGGACATAGGGGGGAGGATCTCCTCGGACAATCGCCAGGTCTATGAAGAGGGCCTCTTCATACCCCTTGTCAAGCTGTACGACGGGGGGAGGCTCAACGAGTCCATAATGGAACTGATAAGGTGGAACGTGAGGACACCGGAAGAGGTCACTGGAGATATCCGCTCCCAGGTAGCAGCTAATCACGTGTGTGGCCGAAAGATACTGGAGATGATGGAGCAAGAGGGGTTGGAGACTCTCGATGGATTGGCCGAGGAAATAATCCAGAGGACCGAGAAGTCCATGCGAGATGCCATATCCAAGATCCCCGACGGGGTCTATCCCTATGAAGGGATAATCGAGGGGGCTGGAAACAGGCCCGATATCACCATAAGGTTGAAGGTGGAGGTCGAGGGAAGCGACATCTACGTCGACTTCGCTGGCACATCTCCCCAGGTGGATTGGGGGGGAAATGTGGTGTACAACTTCACATACGCTTACGTCTTCATGGCCATAAAGAGCGCCTGCGATCCAGATATACCCATCAATGAGGGGGCTATAAGGCCAGTGCACATGACAGCGCCAGAGGGATGCGTGGTCAACTGCAAGTTTCCAGCGGCTGTGGCCGCAAGGATGCAGGTGGGCCATTTCATGACAGAGATGGTTTACAGGGCCCTTTCCGAGGCCATCCCGGACAGGATAATAGCCGGAAGCGGAGGTACACCTGCCCAGACCAACATCTTCCATGGGAGACGCCATGACGGAAGGCCGTGGCTCACCATGATAATAAGGGGGGGAGGGATGGGAGCGAGCCTCCTCAGGGACGGCCACCACTGTGCCATATTCCCGGCAAATGGCGCCAACACTCCTGTGGAGATATTCGAAAGCGACACCCCTCTCATCGTCGAGGCTAGGGAGCTTCTGCCGGACTCGGGAGGTCCGGGTCGCACAAGGGGCGGTCTGGGAAGAAGATTCGTGGTGAGGATCCCAGCTGACGAGAAGGCCCCCCAGGGGCCTGTGACAATAGCCGTGCAGGCGGGCCGTTTCAAGTATCCCCCTGAGGGACTCTTCGGTGGCAAACCTGGGAGCAGGGCTCGATTTCTGGTAAATGGCGAGCCCGCAGATCCCAGTGGCCTGACCCACTGCTTGCCAGGGGACTTGGTGGAGTTCCACAGTGCAGGGGGAGGAGGATTCGGGGATCCCCTGGAGAGGGATCCAGAGATGGTCAAAAGGGATGTGGAGATGGGCTACGTGAGCTTGGAAGGTGCTAGGAGGGATTACGGTGTGGTTCTGGATCCCTTTACCCTGGGTTTGGATTCCGAGGCAACAGAAAAGCTCAGAGGAGAGCTCAGGGCGAGAAGAGGCTCGGCCCCATGAGGGGAGCGAGAGAACTCAATGGAGGAGAGAACAAGATGATCCAAGTGGACCCTGAAAAGTGCAAGAAGGATGGACTGTGCAGGGAGGAGTGCCCCGTGGCCATAATCGATTGGGGGAAACACGGAGGTTTCCCCGAGATGATAGATGGAGGAGAGAAGAATTGCCTTGTGTGCGGTCATTGTGTCGCTGTGTGCCCCAATGGTGCCTTGAGCCACAAGCTCGTTCCCCTGGAAGAGTGTCCGACCATCGATGAGAAGTTGAGGGTTGATCTAGATCAGGTGACCCAGCTACTCAGATCGCGCAGATCCATAAGGAACTTCAGGGAAAGGCCCGTTGAGAAGGAGAAGATCGAGAGGTTGATACACATAGCCCGTTATGCTCCAACAGGCGGCAATCTGCAACTCGTCCACTGGACGGTGTTCACATCCCGAGAGGCCATATGGAAGATGGCATCGCTCGCGATCGAATGGATAAGAAAGCTCATGGAGACTGTGCCATTGGCCTCTCTTCCTCCCTACATGCCGAGGATCGTGGCTGGCTGGGATTCCGGAAAGGACACGGTTCTGAGAAATGCTCCGGTCGTGCTCATAGCCTCCTCACCCAAACAGGACCCCAATGGCATGGTGAACGTGACTTTGGCCCTCTCGTATCTCGAGCTTGCGGCATTGCCCATGGGTCTAGGAACTTGTTGGGCGGGTATCTTACAGAGGGCCCTCCAATCTTACGAGCCTTTGAGGGAGATGGTGGCCTTGCCAGAAGGCCACACCAACCACTACCCCATGATGCTGGGATATCCCAAGTTTCGTTACTTTCGCCTCCCGGAAAGGAGGCCTCCCCAAATCTCTTGGAGATAGGGGCCGTAAGTGCCTGATGGCGGCCTTCTGAGGAATCTGCCTGGACTAATCTGTCCATTCCCTCGGGGGGCGAGGGGGTCCGAAGGCTTCGCCCCCTGGCCCGCCTGAGTTTCCCACACGTTTTTCATTTCTGGAGTTCGGGGACTATCTTTTCGAAGTAGTCCAGCACCTCTGGGTTCATGAGGGCGTCCCTGTTGGTCACGGGCCTTCCGTGGATTATGTTGGTCACGGCGCTTTCCACCTTTTTCATGTTCAAGGTGTAGGGAGCCCCTGGCATTTCCATTATGATGGCGGGGACATGTCTTGGAGATGCCTGTTCCCTCAGCGCCTTTCTAATCTTTTCCTTGAGGTCCTCCGTGAGAGTGTGCCCCTCGTTGAGCTTCACGAAGAGGATTATCCTCTGGTCGCCCTGCCAGCTCTGGCCTATGGCCAGGCTGTCCGCTATTTCGGGGAGCTTCTCCACCACATTGTAAATCTCAGCAGTCCCTATTCTCACTCCTGAGGGTTTCAGCACCGAGTCAGAGCGGCCGTAGAATGTGATCCCCCTAGTATCGCTATGCATGACTATGTAGTCCCCATGCCTCCAAACACCTGGATACACCTCGAAGTATGCTGCCCTGTACTTGGAGCCATCGGGGTCATTCCAGAAGTACAGGGGCATGGATGGTGCCGGTGCCTCGCACACCAGTTCTGCTTGCTGGTCCCACACGTGATTTCCTTTCTCGTCATAGGCCTTCACCTTCATCCCAAGGGCCGGGCTCTGGAGCTCCCCTGCATAGACGGGCAGGATCGGGCTCCCAATGGCAAAGCAGCCATTTATGTCTGTGCCGCCAGATATGGAGTTGAAGTGGAGATCTGCCTTTATCTCCTTGTACACGTACTGGAAGCCCTCTGCCGAAAGAGGAGATCCTGTCTGGGATATCTGGGTGAGGGCGGACAGATCGTACATGCTCCCAGGCCTCACACCTTGTGCCCTGAGGGCATTCACGTAACTAGCGCTAAGCCCGAAGATGTTTATCCTGAGATCCTGGGCCAGCTTCCACATGGCAGAGGGATCAGGATGCATTGGATTTCCGTCATATAGAACCACGGTTGCACCTGCTCCCAATGAACTCAGAAGCCAGTTCCACATCATCCAGCTGCAGGTGGTGATGTAGAATATGGTGTCCTCTCTCTTGAGATCGGTATGGATGATGAGCTCCTTCAGATGATTTATGAGAATGCCCCCAGCCCCTTGAACCATGCATTTGGGTTTTCCGGTTGTGCCCGAGGAGAACATGATGTAAACGGGATGATCGAAGGGGAGTTGCTCGAATTCGATCTCGAGACCCCTTTTAGATGAGATGAACTCCTCGAAGGACACTGCATTGGGGAGTGTTTTCAAATCGGGCTTTGTCCCAGCATACTCCACCACTACCACCTTCTCCAGGGATGGGATGGCCTTGGCCACCTCGATGGCATTATCGAAGGATCTGAAGGTCTTCCCTTTGTAAAAGTAGCCATCTACCGTGAACATCACCCTCGGTTCCACCTGACCGAGCCTGTCCAGGGCCGCTTGTGCGCCTATGTCAGTGGCGCAGGAGGACCAAATGGCCCCGATGCTCGTCGAGGCTAGCATGGCTATGGCAGTCTCCATCAAATTGGGCATATATGCCACGACCCTGTCTCCGGGCTTTATCCCCAAGTCCCTCAGGGATTTTGCGAGCCTGGCCACGGTGTCGTAGAGTTCAGCGTATGTCATCTGGGAGGTCTTCTGGGTCTCACCCACAAATTTGAACGCAGGCCTGTCGTCCCTGTATCTCAGGAGATTTTCCGCGAAATTCAGCCTGGCTCCCTCGAACCACCTCGCCCCGGGAAATTTCTTCAGGTCATCGACTACCCTGGTATAGGGCTGCGAGGCCTTTATCTCGACGAAATCCCACACAGCGGCCCAGAAATCAGGAATCTCCTCCACGGACCAGTCGTAAAGCTCCCAATAACTCGCGAAGTTCTTCCCGTATTTCTTGTTCACATGGTCGATGAAGCGAGTCATATTGGCCTTCTTCTTCCTCTCCTCCGATGGGACCCAAAGGGGCTTCTTGCTGGCCATGGCCTACTCCTCCACCTGAGTAATCAGCCCTGATGGTTCATCAAGGCTCCTTTTATCTCGTTCCAAGGTCCTAGGGCCAAAGTTCGTTAGCCTCAGCTCCCCATTCCCCAAAAAAGACGCCAGTTGTGGCCTTGCTTCCATCTATCTTGTGTTGTAAATCCGCCTCCTCATCCATCCCGGATGGTCTCCTCCCCGGTTTTCACCGGGATGAAATGGGACCTCTCAGTCGTATCTTTCGGGATGATTTCTCAGCTCTTCCAAAAAGTCCTCTACAATCCGTTCTTGGTCGTATTCGGGGTACCACCCCCACTCCTTTCTCGCTAGGCTGTCATCGACGGGTAGGACCAGCTTGTCTATGATCTTTTGCTTCTCCTCATCCACCTTGAAGTCGATCTTGGCACCTGGGATCTTGGCCCTCACCATGTCCACCAGTTCCTGGGCACTGGCTGCCGGGGTAGGCCCTGCTACCACGTAGTTGACCATCTGAATGCTCTCTCTCGGTGCATCCCCCAACATCACTATTGCTCTCGCTGCGTCCTTATAATACATGATGGGGCAGCGGGTGTCAGGTCTCACGTATACCGTGTAAGGCCTTCCCTTGGCACATTCCTCTATCACCCATGCATTGTACTGAACTATGCCAGGGGTCTTGACCCCTGGTCCCACGATAGAGGGATAGCGTACCCCTCTGTAATCCAATCCGTATTTGCGTCTGTAAAACAGCCCCATGAGCTCGCAGAAGACCTTGGTGCACCCGTAAAAGAGCTCAGGCCTTTGAAGGGTGAAGTCATCTATTTTCCCCTCCCTGATATTGAGGCCGTAAGTGGCCAGAGTGCTCGAGAAGAGAACCTTTTCCACATCGAATAGCCTCGCTGCCTCGAGCACGTGGAACGTTCCCATGGCATTGGCCCTAAACGCCGCTTGGGGATCAGCATCCGAGGGCACAGAGAGCATCCCGCCCAAATGGTATATGACCTTTGGCTTGGACTCCTTCACCACACTCAGGACATGGCTAAAGTTCCCGAGGTCTCCCCTCACGACCTTCACCTTGTCCTTCACATCCTCGAGGAGCTTCGTTGAGGGATTGATGTCAAAGGCAGTAA
>JAPWUY010000047.1 GCA_028275295.1 Thermodesulfobacteriota bacterium
GCAGATGGCACAGTATACCTGTATTTCAAGAGCAAGGACGATATCCTCATCCACATATTCGAGGAGGAGATGGAAAAGATCATCCGGACCATGCGATCCAAGCTCTCCGAGGTGGAAGACCCCATGGAGAAACTCAGGGTTTTCGTGAACACTCACCTGGGGCTCGTGGAGAGCAATCCGGACATGGCGGAATTGATTCAGGTGGAGCTCAGACAGAGCAACAAGTTCATGAAGCATTATGAGAACCGAAAGTTCCACGAGTACCTGGACATCCTGGCCGATATAGTGGCCCAAGGGCAACGAGAAGGGGCGATCAGGTCAGGTATATCCCCCTCTGTGGCCAAGCGGGTAATCTTCGGGGCCCTGGACGAGATGTCCACTTACTGGGTTTTTTCCAAGGGAAGGAGAGGTCCTCTGAGGGAGATATGCTCCCAAGTGTTCGAGATCCTAGCCAGGGGATTGATGGCAGGAGGCCAAAGGGACGCAGCAGAGGAGATGGCAATCGGCTGATGGGAAGGAGGACAGGAAAATGGCAGATGGAAAGATATCCTACCGGGTTGAGAACAGGATAGCGTTTGCGACCATAAACAATCCCCCCATGAATGCCTTGAGCAGGGAGGTTTTTTTGGAAATAGAGGACGTTTTCAGCCAGTTCGAGAAGGATGATTCCATAAAAGCCGTGGTCTTCTCCGGTGAGGGTAGAGCCTTCATTGCCGGGGCGGACATAAGAATGTTGCAAGCTGTGAAAGGAAAAGAGGACGCCAAAGAGCTCACGGTGATATTCCACAGGACCCTCAACCGCATAGAGGAGATGAGAAAACCAGTTATAGCTGCAATCCACGGCTACTGCCTGGGAGGCGGCCTCGAGTTCGCTCTCGCATGCCACATGAGGATTGCTGGGGAAAAGGCTCAGTTCGGAGTGCCTGAGATAAAGCTGGGCATCTTTCCAGGAGCAGGTGGCACCCAGAGGCTTCCCAGGGTGGTGGGCAAGGCCAAGGCCCTAGAGATGATCCTGACAGGTGAGTTCATCTCAGCTCAGGAGGCCTTGGCAATTGGGCTAGTGAACAAAGTGGTGCCCCATGAGGAGGTCCTGTCCGAGGCCAAGGCCCTGGCCGAGAAGATCGTGTCCAAAGGCCAGCTCGCTGTGAAGTACGCTATGGAGGTGGTGATAGAGGGGCTAAAGAGAGACCTCTACTCAGGTCTCGAGCTAGAGGCGGAGTATTTCTCACTCCTTTGCGAGACAGAGGACCGCAAAGAGGGGATGGCTGCATTCCTCGAGAAGAGGGAGCCCAAGTTCAAGGACAGGTGAGAGATCGAGAGAGACTGCCGAGAGATAATGTTGCGGCACGGAGAAGGGGGGTGAAATGAAAATGGATGATGTGTGTATCGTGGCTGGAGTTCGAACAGCGATAGGCGATTTCGGGGGTGCTTTCAAGGATGTGTCGGCGGTTGACCTGGCAGCTGCGGTTGTTGAGGAGGTGATAAGGAGGGCTGGGATAGAGAAGAATCAGGTAGACGATGTGATCTTCGGTTGCTGCCTGCAGAAGCCAAACGAGCTCACCTTGGGGAGGCTCGCTGCCCTGAAGGCGGGACTTCCCATAGAGGTGCCCGGGGTCACCATACAGCGAAATTGCGCATCGGGAATGCAGGCGATAGTTTACGGAGCCCAGGTAATCCAGGCAGGAGATGCTGACATAATAGTTGCGGGCGGTGTCGAGGCCATGAGCGACGCTCCGTATTACATAGAGGGGGCCCGCTGGGGCCTGAGACTCAGGCCTGCCCGACTGGGCGATGGCGTGTGGGATGGTCTGACGGATGCTTGGAGCGGCCTCATAATGGGTCTCACGGCAGAGAACCTCGCTGAGAAATATGGAATAACCAGACAGGAGCAGGACGAGGTGGCCTTGAGAAGCCACAATAACGCAGAGGCCGCCATCAAATCGGGAAAATTCAAGGAAGAGATCGTGCCATTCAAGGTTCAGCAAAAGAAGGGCGAACCCAAAGTGGTGGATACGGATGAACATCCGAGATTTGGCCTGACCATGGAGGATTTGGCGAAACTCCCCCCAGTCTTCAAACCCAATGGCACTGTAACCGCTGGGAACGCATCCGGGATCAACGATGCCGCAGCCGCCGTGGTCCTGATGAAGAGGAGCAAGGCAAGAGAGCTGGGCATACAACCCATGGCCAGGCTTGTGGCCAATGCAGTGGCTGGGGTGGAGCCAGAGCTCATGGGCTATGGTCCTGTCCCCGCAACTCAAAAGGTATTGAAGAAGGCGGGCTTGGCCCTCAAGGACATCCAGCTCATAGAGTGCAACGAGGCTTTCGCAGCACAGTACTTGGCCTGCGAGAGGCTCATAGGGTGGGACCGGTCCATAGTTAACGTGAACGGAAGCGGGATAGGCCTTGGCCATCCAGTGGGAGCAACAGGTTGCAGGATAGTGGTGACTTTGCTCTACGAGATGAGGAGGAGAGACTTGACCCTCGGGCTTGCGACCCTCTGTGTGGGCGGAGGCATGGGGATGGCTACTGTTTGGGAAAGGATCTGAACTAGGCCATGGGCCTGATCTGAAAAATCCATCCGAGGAGGTCCGAAAGTGGAAATAGTGGCATTGATGAAACAGGTTCCGGACACCGAGACCCAAATAAAGGTGAATCCTCAGGGCACTTGGATAATCGAGGACGATATCAAGTGGATCATGAACCCTTACTGCGAGTTCGGTGTGGAGGAGGCCTTGAGGACCAAGGAGAAGCACGGGGGGACCGTGACCATAGTCTCCATTGGCCCTGCAAGGGCAGTCGAGGCCATAAGAACCGCCTTGGCCATGGGGGCTGACAAGGCCATACACGTGGACGATCCCGCCCTCGTGGGCACCACAGACAGTCTGGGAAAAGCTAGGATCCTGGCAAAGATTCTCCAGAGCATACCCTTCGACATAATCTTCGCTGGCAAGCAGGCCATAGATGACGACATGGCCCAAGTGGGGCCAGCTGTTGCCGAGCTTTTGGGGATCCCTCAGCTCACATTCGTCAACGGCCTAGAGTGGATAGATGGAAGGACAGTGAGGGTAAACAGACAGGTGGAGGGAGGAAGCCAGGTCATAGAATGTTCCCTGCCCGTTCTCATCACGTGCCAGAAAGGACTCAATGAACCCCGTTATGCCTCCTTGCCAGGGATCATGAAGGCCAAGAAAAAGCCCTTGGAAACCAAGAACCTGGCAGCCCTGGGTCTGGATCCAGCGCAGGTGGGAAAGGAAGGGGACACGACCGAGATACTCCGAGTGGAACTTCCCCCGCCAAGAAAACCGGGGAAGATAGTGGATGGCGAGACCCCGGAGGAGAAGGCGGCCAAGTTGGCCAAGCTCCTCAGGGAAGAGGCCAAGGTGATATGAACCGTGGAGAAATGAGAGATCGAACTTCGGGAGGAGAATCGTCATGGCAACTGGCGTGTTGGTAGTTGCGGAACAGAGAAATGGGGCGATCCGAAAGGTTAGCTGGGAGGTCCTCAGCGAGGGCAAGCGTTTGGCAGATCAGCTCGGAGAAGAATTGGTCGCGGTATTGATGGGAGGTGATGGGATATCCAGCCATGCGGAGGCTCTGGGCCAGTGGGGTGCCAAGAGGGTGTTTGTGGCAGAGGCCCCTGAACTCGCAGACTACAGGACAAACCCCTATGCGAGGGTAGTGGTCCAGGTAGCTAAACAGCTCGAGCCCAGGATCATCCTCATGGGGGCATCCTCTACTGGCAAGGATCTGGCTCCGAGGGTTGCGGCAAGGCTCGGTGTGGGAATGCTCTCCGACTGCGTGGGCTTCGAATTGAGAGACGGGGTGTTGGTTGGAAGGAGGCCCATGTATGCTGGGAAGCTTTACGCCTATGTCGCTTGCAAGGCAGTCCCCCAGATGGCCACCCTCAGGCCCAATGTCTTTCCGAAGATCGAACCCGATCCATTTATGAAGGCGGAGGTGGTCAAGGTCGAGGTGCAATTCGAGGAGTCGGATCTTCGCACCAAGGTCATCGAGTTGAGGGAGGAGGCGGGAGGAAGGCCCGACCTGACCGAGGCGGAGATCATCGTCTCGGGTGGAAGGGGGATGAAAGGACCTGAGAACTTCGCCATGTTGGAGACCCTAGCAGATCTCCTGGGAGGGACAGTCGGGGCCTCCCGCGCTGCGGTTGACGCTGGGTGGAGACCCCAGTCGGATCAGGTGGGGCAGACAGGGAAGGTTGTCACGCCGAATCTCTACATAGCCTGTGGCATCTCTGGCTCCATCCAGCATCTAGCTGGCATGGGCACATCCAAGGTGATCGTGGCCATCAACAAGGATCCCGACGCACCCATATTCCAGAAGGCGGATTACGGGGTAGTAGATGATCTCTTCAAGGTGGTTCCACCTCTCATTGAGGAAGTGAGAAAGCTGAAGGCCGAATGACCTGAGGGGTGGGGGAGGAGTGTCGTTGAGGGAATTGGGGATAGGAGCCCTTGTCCTGGTAATGGGTCTAGTGGCAGGGCTCCTGGCCTCCATGACATTGCTCTCCCCTCCACCCGAAAGACCCCTGAGGAGCGAGCAACGAGTCACAAAACCCGTGCCCCCTAGGCCTCCCCAGATGGAAGCCCCAAGACCAGAGCCTCCAGAACAAAGACTCAACGAACCCCTGTCCTTGGAAATAGTCCGTCCAGCACCACCTCCTTTGGTTGAGGAAACGCCCAAGGGATTGGAAGAGGGAGAGCTCAAACCGCCACAGCCCTCTGTAGCCCCAGGGACTACAGGAGAGCCTCAGAAAGGTCCCCCCAAGGTAGGAAAGAAAAGCGATGTCCCGGGGAAGGCAAGGCCCAGCCCGGGGAAAAAGACAACTGTTGAGGAGGCTTCCCCGGGGAGCCGTGTCTTCACTGTCCACCTCGAATCCTTCAAAAACCCCCAGGCTGCCCAGAAAAGGGTGGAAAACCTAAAGGCCATGGGTATAGAGGCGTTCTCACAAGAGGCCCAAGTCCCGGAAAAGGGAAAGTTCTACAGGGTCTTGGCTGGAAAATTCCAGGACAGGGCCTCAGCCAAATCCTTCCTCGAGGATCTGGAGAAGAAAGGCGCCATAGAGAAGGGAAGGGTTCTGGAAATCAGGCCAAAGGAAGATTGAGAGGATCTGGCTTCCTTCAAAGACTCCAAGCCCCAAATCCCTCACGATCCCACCTACAAACGCGGACAAGGGGCTCGAGTCCCTGAAACCCAGCTGGACGTGCCTGTTGCAGGAGGGAACTGGCCAAAAGGGCATGGACCGCACGGGCTCAGGGATCTATGGCCTGAACAATTTGGAAGATCGTCCGATAAATCCTATTGTGTGGTGAGGCTTAAGTGGGGTAAAAAGAGGGCATGGACCATATGGAGGAGGTGGACTGGGGTGGCTCAGCTAAGAGAGACGGAAAGTGGGAGGGGGAGGCCTAGGGTCGGGATAATAGGGTTGTCCCAGTGCCCTGGCCTCATGAGGGAGCTCGAGGGTGGGCCCCTTGAGATCGTGGCAGTTGCTGACTTCGCATCCTACCACGAGTCCCTCAACGAGGCCAAAGGGAAAGGGGTTTTTGTGACCCAGGACTACACGGAGCTTTTAGAAAGGAGAGACTTGGACCTTCTCGTGAACCTCATTCCGGACAAGACTGTCGAGGCCATAATCCACCAGCTTAAGCCGGAGAATGTCCATGTGCTCCATTCAGGAATGGCTTCCCTTCTGAGGGCCTTCTCTGATCAGTGGAGGAAAAGGGGGCTTTTGTGCGAGGTCCTGAGGGAAGTCTCGGGGGTGATCTCCACTTCCAGGGCCACATCCTTTTTCGTCCAGGCCACTCTGGAGAGGATGGAAGAGGCCCTGGGCTTGGAAGGGGCAAGCCTTTGGATCAAGAAGAAAGAGGGTATGGCCCTGTACAAGGCCAGTGGAAGGGGAGAAGTGTGGTACAAGTGGGGCCACCTCCTTGAGGAATCTGGTCTTCTGGCCGCCCTGGTGGAGGAAAAGAACCCTCTTGTTGTGAAGGAATTGGGGGCCAAGTTCCCATCCATCTCCAGCGAGATGGGGACTGAGGTTGGAGCCCTCAGCATGGTAGTGCTGCCAGCGTTCAAGGAGCTCGAGGTCGTGGGGGCCCTGGGGGTATTACATGCCAAGGAGAGTTTTCTGGACAAAGAGGCCCAGGAGATAGCTTCCCTTCTGGGGAACCTAATGGTGGATATTGTCCTCAGGGGAGAGGAGATGGCCTCTCTTGGCGATAGCGCCATAAGGGACGAGCTCACGGGCCTCTATAACGCTGCATATTTCTTGGACAGACTCAAGTCAGAGATGAGGAGGGCTTCGAGGAAGGACTCCCAGGTGTCTCTCCTTTACCTCACCACAGGGGGCGAACGAGCAAGGGATCCCATTGACGGCGCTTCTTTGCGAGAAAGCCTAGCGCCTCTGGCCGAGGGGATCAGAAGCTGCATTCGGAACATGGACGTGCCAGCGAGATACAGGCTACACGATCTCGTCATTCTCCTTCCCGATACCCCACCATCCGGAGCCCTGACTACAGCCACAAGGCTCCTCGAGCACATCTCCAAGGCCAAAAGGGAGGCGGGGGGAAGAAGATCCCCGGAGGTATTCGTTGGGGTGGCCTCATTTCCCCGTCACGCTCAAAGCGCCATGGAGTTGCTGCAAAATGCCGAGTTCGCAGCCCTTCTCGCGAAAAGGGAAGGAAGAAGCCAGGTGAGGGTGTTCCCCGTTTCCCATATGGACCTCGATGGCTTGAGCCCAGAGGCAGTCCTGAGGGAATACCCTTCCCTAAAAGAGGCGTTCGATCTACTGGAAGCGAAATCCCAGGAAGACCCATTGGTTTTCGTCCACGCAAAGGAGGTGGGGAAATACTCGGCCCTGATGGCCAGGGAACTGGGGCTTGAGGCGAGGAAATGTTTCGAAGTGGGAGTTGCGGGTTGGATCCACGACCTGGGCAAGGTGGCCCTGCCAGCACCAGACGGAAAAATAAAGCTCAGGAGCCCGAAGCTCAGGGACTTGAATCTCAGACTCCATCCAACCATAGGAGCAGTCATGTTGAGGAATCTGGGAGCTCCCCCTGGCATACTCAGGGGGGTCTTTTATCACCATGCCCACTATGACGGCAGTGGGCATCCGCCAAAGGTGAGGGGGGAGGGGATCCCCATCGAGGCCAGGATATTGGCTGTGGCCGATATCTTTCATCACCTCCTGCTTGAAAATAGGGAGTCGGAAGGCGAGTTCACGCATCTCGTGTTCCAGAGACTGAGGGATAAGGCAGGAAAGGAGCTGGATCCTAGCCTAGTGGAATGTCTCATAAGGGCGGTGAGCTCTGGATGAGGTCAGGGGATGTGGAAAGAAAATTGGAAGAGGCCTTGAAGACTCTGATGGAGTGGCTAGAGAAAAACCCGACTGACGGGCCCATGCGATACGGATTGGCCGCTCTTTTGGCTGTGATGGGAAGGTTCCCCGAGGCCGAAGCCGAGCTCGAGAGGGCCGAGTGCTTGGGCGTCGATGGTTCGGTGCTCAGGAGGTGGATTGTTGGGAAGAAAGGGAACCCTCAGGCGACAGATGAGACCACCTGATAACCAGCCCTTTCCAGCACCTTGGCCAGGTGCCTGACGTTGCACTTCTTGAGGCGAAAATAATACACCCTCTTCCTTCGTATTCTGTGGCCCGAGATTCCTACACTGACTATCTCCCCACCCCTGTCTCGAATGAGGGACGAGACCTTCTCGAAGGCCTCAGGGTCGTCCCCGAGGATCACATCTATTCGGGAGGTGGCCTTGAGAACCCCCATGATCTCTATGAATGCAGCGAGGATATCCGCCACTGTGATGATTCCCAGGAGCCTGTCCTCCTCGTCCACAACGGGAAGTCCGCCTATCTTGTTGTAGAAGATGACCTTTGCCGCATCCTCTATCTCGGTGTCTGGGGAGACGGTTATGGGATCCGATATCATCACATCCTTTATAGTGAGGTCCTCTATGAGGGAGGCGAGAAAGATCTGCCTCAGATCCCCCTCAGTGACAAGCCCCACAAGCTTCCCATCCTCGACAACGGGCAAGTGCCGTATGGAGTGCCTCTTCATCAAGTTCACGCACTCCTGAATGCTCCTGTCCTTGGTTATGGAGATCACATCCTTGGTCATCCATTCCGAAACCTTCATCCAAACCCCCAAAATGGAAAGCTGACCGCTTCTATGGCATCATGTCTATAAGAATCCCTGGAGAAAGTCAACACCGCGAACCCTAGAGTCGGAAGGAGGGATCCGAATCCCAAGACCCCATGTGTGGAAGAGATGGTTCGCAGTCATTTTAGGAGAGATTCTCATTCGATTTTCGAGTCGATGAAAGGGACCAAAGTGCTAAAATCCCAAGATGGGAAAAAGGGGGAAGGGCCATGGCAGTGTCAGCCTTCGTTCTCATCAGCTTGCTCGTATTTCCTCTCATCTCCTGGGGCCAGGATGAGGAGCAGACCAGGGCCACACTCAAGGGGCTCCAAGGTGTGCACGTTTACGTTGAGGAGCTAAACCCCGAGATAGAGGCGGAGGGTTTGACGAGGGCACAAATTCAGTCAGATGCAGAGGTCGAATTGAGGGAGGCGCATATCCCCGTGCTCGAGGAGACCCAATGGGCCACAGGGGCTCCCTATCTCTACGTCTACCTCCACGTCTTCAGACTTCCCACCCAGACAAGACGCTATCTCTTCTACATAAGGGTGGAGTTGAACCAGCAGGTGATGCTCGAGAGGGACCCCAGGATAAAGAGCCCGGCAATAACATGGTCCCATGGAGGTGTTGGAATAGATTACAGCCTAGACCAGATCCGGCTTCT
>JAPWUY010000048.1 GCA_028275295.1 Thermodesulfobacteriota bacterium
GGCATCACGCCAACCCGAACGCGCGTCCTTTTGGCCACCGGCCTTTTCGCCCACCCGCCCGCAATCATGACATGCCGCGGTTTGCGTCGGGCTTTTTTGCGGACGCGCAGAGCGCGTCGTTCCGAGAAAATCGCCTCTCGCGTCATATCCTGGTTTCCCCCGCTAGGCCATCTCATCTCGGATGTTCCACCCCGGGGGCCCGGGTCATGGATGGCACTGGGTTGGCCCCGAGGCCCGATGGTCTCATTGACAACTCTAAAGAGAGCCCACCATAATTGCCATGGGCCTGGGTGGCGGAAAAGGCAGACGCAAGGGACTTAAAATCCCTTGAGGCTCGTCCTCGTGCGGGTTCGATTCCCGCCCCAGGCATCTGGGAGCCAAGATCCCATGAAGAGTTTCTCTCTGAAATCCAAGGGGGAGTGAGGATCATGTATCCTGAGTGGGCGCTCAAGTGGCTCGAGCCAAGGGAAGAAGTCATCAGGTACGGGTGGAAGGATGTGGTGCTCTATGCCTTGGGAATTGGAGCTGGGATCGAGGAGCTCTCCTTCATCTACGAAGGAGCACCAGGTGGGCTGAAGGTTTACCCGAGCTTTGCGGGCCTTCTGGCGGGCTCTATTGTGAGGGACTTCGTCTTGGAGCAGGATCCACCGAGAGTCCTCCACGGCGAGCAACATGTGAGGGTCAAAAAGCCCCTGCCCCCTGAGGCTGAAGTGCGGGTCAAGGGCCGCATAAAGGATGTCTTCGACAAGGGCAAGGCAGCTGTGATCCATTTTCTCGCAGAGGGGAGGGACAGTTCTTCCGGTGAGTCCCTGTTCGAGGTGGAGCATGTGGCCTATTACCTGGGAGCTGGTGGATTCGGTGGAGACCCCGGTCCCAAATCCCCTAAAGTGGAGCCCCCTCAGGGGCTCGAGCCGGATATGACCTTTGTATCTCCCATTCCCGAGGTGCAGGCAGCCCTGTACAGGCTCTGCGGAGATCTCAACCCCCTCCACATAGATCCAGAGGTGGCGAGGAAAGTGGGGTTTCCCAAACCCATACTTCACGGAATGTGCACTTACGGCTACGTGACCCGCGCCATAGTTCAAGGTCTTTGCGGGGGCGATGTCTCCAGATTCGAGGAGTTCAGGGCTCGCTTCACAGATGTGGTCTACCCAGGCGACACCCTCACCACAAAGGCTTGGTCCCAAGGGAGCGGCAAGTACCTCCTGAGGGTCAGAACCGAAAGGGGGGACGTGATGGGAAATGCCTGGGCAAGGGTGCTCCAGTAGAGGAAAATCCTCTCGCCAGGGTCGTTCTCCAAGGCCTATCGTCATGGGGGCTCAAGCCCCCAAGCCATGGGAGAACTCGCGGATCTAGAGGCTCGAGCTTCGAGCGCCAAGAAGAGAGAGCGGGTGAGTGGCTTTGGGGTGGCCCCCTCTGTCCCCGCATGTCAGTAAAATGGCCAGTCCAATTCACTGGTCATCGATCAGGTGGGCTAGCTCGAGCCTTGCGAGGCCGAATGAGCGCTCTGGGGAGTCATGCTCTGGGGCTGGGGGCCGTTTTGGGTGTAGACCAGGATGCTTATCCTCCTGTTCCTGGGATCGTAAGGGTTTTCCTTGATCAAGGGGTCTGTTGCGGCAAAACCCGCAACCCTGACGAGCCTCTCTTGAGCCAGTCCATTAGCCTCCATCTCCCTTCGGGCCGAAGAGGCTCGGTCTGTGGAGAGCTCCCAATTGGTGTACCTGTTCCCTGCATAGGGCAGAGCATCGGTGTGGCCCTCTATGGCTATGGGGTTTTCCGTGTCTCGGATGTTTTCGGTTATGACCTTTATTATCCTCCTGGCGGTGGGGGTCAGTTCAGCGCTTCCCAGGGCAAACATGGGGCTTCCATCCTTGTCCATCATCTGTATCCTGACCCCACCCTCGAAGGTCTCCACCAAGACCTGATCCTTCACGTCGGCCAATTTCGTCTCTATCTCCCTTCTCAGTTTTTCCTTGAAGTCTTGGGGACTCACCATCCCCTGTCCCCTCCTCATTATCCCGCCCTTGGTCCTTTCCGAAGGATTGTTGGACCTCTCCTGCATTATGTCCGTGAGGTCCATCTTGGCCGTTGCATCCAAAAGAGAAGCACCGCTCTTCTCGAAGATGGAGAATTTCTTGAAGTAGTTGGAGACCCTGGCCCTCTTTTCCGGCTCCACCATGGTGATCAGCCAGAGAAGAAGGAAAAACGCCATCATGGCAGTGACAAAATCAGCGTACGCGACCTTCCACTGACCTCCATGGGCACGGTGATGCCCCTTCTTGTTGACCTTCTTTATGATCAGGTTTTTTGCTTCCATTTCTTTATGGCGTCCTCTAGCTCGAGGAAGGTTGGTCTTTCGCCATTGGGTATGGCCCTCCTTCCCGACTCCACGGCTATTCTCGGTGCCGCATCTCCGACGAAGGCCACCAAGGCTGTCTTTATGACCTGGAGTACTACCTCTCGGTCCTTGGCTATGTGCTCGAGACGAGTGGCCAAAGGCCCAACAAATCCGTAACAGGAAAGAACACCCAGAAATGTTCCCACGAGGGCTGCTCCGATACTGTGGCCCAGGACTTCAGGGGGCTCGCTTATCTTCCCCATTGTCAGCACGACTCCCAGAACTGCTGCCACTATGCCCAGGCCAGGTAGGGCATCCGCGACCTTGGCTACAGCAGTGGATGGGAGAAGGGCTTCGTGCTGCTGGGCCTCGATATCTATGTCCAGCAAGGCCTCCAATTCGTGGGGGGGCATATTGGTGGAGACTATGACTCGGAAGTTGTCGCAGATGAAATTGAGCACTGCCTTGTCGGCCAATATTCCAGGGAATCGGCTGAAGACCTCGCTCTTTTCCGGATTCTCCACATCTCCCTCTATGGAGAGAAGCCCCTGTTTCCTCACCTTGGTGAAAAGCTGGTAGAGGAGAAGAAGGAGCTCCAGGTACGTCTCTCGGCTTGTGGCCTTGGCGGAAAAGATCTTGGCCAGGTTTCCCATGATGAGGCCGAGCATCTTCCCGTGGGAGGAGATGATGAGGGAGCCCAGGGCTGAGCCGAATATGATCAGGACTTCAGCGGGCTGGATGAGGACACTCAAGTTTCCCTTTTCAACGAGAAAACCACCGATGACGGCGACAAGGACAACCACTATGCCTATTGCGGCGAACATCTCCTCAACTGCCCCCAGGAGCCTCTCTCTTCCTCTGATCTCTATATCGGCAAAAAACCATTCCTCCTTTAGCCCCGCCCACAAAGGGGGCCAAGGAGGCACCGACCCTCTATTTCATGTATATCGGCAGTTTTTCTCATTTCTTGAGTACCCTTACCCAACCCCAAAGCCCGTCCACCACTTGAGCTCCCAAAGGAACCCCCGGAGCAATCCTCGTGAGCCCCCTCTCCGCCACCTCCTGGGGATCTCGTGACTTTTCCCTTCCCATGGCAGTGTCACAGGGTTGACAAGGCCTTCTCTCCCCACCATAATTCCCAACGATATCGAGGAGACGCCGCTAAATGGCTTTCAAGGCCACGGTTCTTCTTGCCGAGGACGATCGCTCCACTCGTTCGAGCCTGTCCCAATTCCTCAAGGGATTGGGTTACGAGGTGGTAGAGGCCTCCACAGGCCACGAGGCGATGGAGCACCTTTCAGCGAGGCCCTTCGACATAGTTGTGACGGACCTCATGCTCCCTGGGGTAGGGGGTCTCGAGATTCTCAGGGCCCTCCAGACGGACGCCCCAGGGACCGTTGGAATAGTGATAACAGGATTCGGGACGGTCCAGAACGCCATAGAGGCTATGCGGCTAGGTGTCTTCGAGTACCTCCTCAAACCCATAAATTTCGACGAGCTCCAAATAGTCCTGGAGCGGGCCCTCGAGTTCCAGAGGCTGCGCAAGGAAAACAGGCAATTCAAGAGGGAGGTCCAGAGGCAATTCGGGCTTCAAAACCTCATAGGCCACAGCGATGCCATGAGGCGAATTCTCGATCTCATAGAGAAGGTGGCTGACAGCGATAGCACAGTTCTCATTTACGGAGAGAGTGGCACGGGCAAAGAGCTCGTGGCCAGGGCCATCCACTACAGAAGCGACAGGATGGACAAACCCCTCGTGCCCATAAATTGCGCAGCCATTCCCTCGGATCTTCTGGAAAGCGAGCTTTTCGGCTACGAGAAGGGAGCATTCACAGGAGCTCACAGGACCAAGATAGGCAGGTTCGAGTATGCCAATGGAGGGACTCTCTTTCTCGACGAGATAGGGGAAATGAGTCCACAGCTTCAAGTGAAGCTCCTCAGGGTCCTACAGGAAAAGAGCTTCGAGCGTTTGGGGGGGGTAAGGCCCATCCAGGTGGATGTGAGGATAATAGCGGCCACGAACAGGGATCTCGAAAAGGCCATAGAGGAAGGGAAATTTCGCGAGGATCTTTATTACAGGCTGAGCGTCATCCCCATCCACATACCTCCCTTGAGGGAGAGGAAGGAGGATATCCCGCTCCTTGTGGAGCACTTCCTGGAGAAATTCAACACTGAAAAAGGAAGATCCGTAAGCGGTGTCTCGCCCAAGGCCATGGAAAAGCTCACGGAATATTCCTGGCCAGGAAATGTCCGGGAACTGGAAAACCTCATAGAAAGGCTCGTTGTGTTGAAAAGGACCGGGACCATAGAGGTCGAGGACCTACCGGAAAAGATAAGATTCGGCCCCGCAAGGGACCCCCTCGGGGCAATAGTGCTGCCGGAAGAAGGGATAAGACTCGAGGAGACAATCCACAGACTGGAAAGGGAGCTGATACTCCAGGCCCTGAGAAGGACAAGGGGCGTGAAGAAAGAGGCAGCAGAGCTTCTCGGAATGAAAAGGACGACCCTCATCCAGAAGATGAAGAGGAACAAGATCGAGTTCCAAGAAGGCGGCAAAAAAGCCGAGTCCAGTTTGTGACGCTCGGCGTCACCCGCACTCCAGCTCAATCCTCGAAAGACCCGGTAGAACCCCCGCCCGACTCTGGCCCCCAAGCCCGGACCATTCTCCAAGGCTCGAGGCTTCGAGGGCTCGAGCTCCAGAGCCCCAGAGCAAGGAACTCAATTCCCACCCAAGATCTCGCGGCTTCCCCAAGACTTCTTTTCCAGTGAATCTCGGTCCCTTCCTCCCACGAATATCCCCGAGGCGAGCATGGCATGAAGATTGCTCTAGGATGGGGTCGAGTCCTCGGGTTTGGAGGGAGGATGAGGCTCTGGGCAAAGAAAGCCTGTCTTTTGATCTTTCTCACAGGGGCAGTAGTCCCAGGAAGAGGGGCCCCATCTCTCGCCGGTGGTATCTTCGATATAAGCCCCGAGGCAAAGGAGCCCAACTTCCACAGATCCCAGGTTCTCTATCCTCCTTTTTTGGCTCACGAATATTCGGGATGGATCGCCGTGGGGGGGAAGCCTTCAGAGGAGCTCCTCGAGGCTCACGAGGCCTTCTATGGCGGATTTAGGAGCTCGAATTTTCATCCAGCTATCCAGGCATTCAAGAAGAAGCTCATGGAGGCAGACCATCCCCCCTGGGCCGCAGAAGCCCTTTGGCACATAGCCGAGGGCTACCACAGGATGCGCCATTTTCAGGAGGCAGCCCAATACTGGTCCATGACCGTGAGGGCCTCTGGTGAGAAGGAGCTTGCCTCCAAAGCCGCAGCTTCCCTGGCCGAGAGCCTTTTTCAGTGCTGGAGGCTAGCCGAGGCATACGAGACCCTGAACTCACTGGGGGAGACGGGAGATCCCAAGATCAAGTCCTGGGCCCTCTTCAGGCTCGCGGACTGCGCCTACGAGCTCGGAGAGAAGGCCAAGGCAATCGAGACCTACCAGAAGGCCTTGGCAATGGATCCGGACCCTCGATCCATACCTCCGGAGAGCCTCGAGAACATGGCCAGGATTCTGGAGGAAAGGGGCAGAGGCAAAGACGCTGCCAGGTTCCTCATGATGGCCATAAGCCTCCATGGCGAAAATCCAAGGGCTTCACTCTGGATGGTCCTATTGGCGAGGGCCATGAGGGCGCAAGGCAAGATCAGGGAAGCCGTCTTCCTGGCGGAGAAGGTAGCAGGGACGAGGGGTTCCAGGGATGCTTCCATTGCCGAGATGTTCTTGGCCACAGTGGGCCTCGAATGTTACGGGGCGAAGGTGTCCATATCAGTAGCCCCCATGACCAAGGAGATCCTATATCCCCGCTCCGAGGTCTTCACCCAAGACCCCAAAGGCAGAGACACCCAGCGCTTCCTCGCGGAGCTGGCCGAGTGTCTCGCCAAAAGAGGGGATTCCATCCTCGCATGGCAGCTCTTGGGGGATCTGAAAAGGGGCCTTTCGCCCCATTCCCTGTGGCCCGAATTCCAGAGAGCCCTCTGGAACGTGGGCATCAGGGTGATGAGGGAGTCGGTGGAGGCGGGATCATTTCTCGTTGCCGAGGAGATATTCCAGGAGCTAGCTGACCTCTTTGGAGGGTTTTGGCAGGAACCATCCCTCCTCATCCTGGCAGCCAAAACCAAGGAAGAGCTAGGCTTCAACAGGGTGGCCATGGAGCTCTATGGAAGGGCGAGAAGTCTGTCTTCCTCCAAGTCCCAGATGTGGGAGCCCGCTCTCGGTCTCATAAGGTGCTACCTGAAGGAGTTGCTCCTCGATGAAGCCATGAGGGCCTTCAGGGAAGAGGGTGCCCTTGGTCCCGAGTGGAAGAAGAGGGGTGAGGACCTCATCAAGTGGGTCTCCAAGATAGGGACCAAAGAGGCCGGGGAGATGGGGGCTCGATGGCTGGATGGGATGGTTCGAAGGGATCCTCATCCGTCAACCCTTGGGGCCATCGCAAGGCTTTCAGTGGAAAGGGGAGCATGCCAAGAGGCCCTCGTTCTTCTGGCGGATCTCTTGAACCCTTTGGCAGGGGACCAGAGGTGGGGGGATCCGAGGGTGTGGGTATCCCTCGGGGACCTCCTTCAATGCGGCGGAAGGACCAAGGATGCAGTCAAGTGGTACGCCAGGGCAGCTAGCTCCGAGCCTTTGGACGAGCCAGGGAAAGACGCTGCCTTGAAACTCGTCCGGATCTCCATGGAGGGAGAAGCGAAGACGGATCTCGAGCCTTATCTTGGAAAGCTTCTCAGGGAGCCTCCCGGAAGTCCGTGGAGGGTGCTAGCTGAGTCCATAAGGGCGAAGATTACCTGGAGAGAAAAAGTTCACCAGCAAGGGGGAAAGTCCTCATGAATCTTTCCGAGGGAAGGGCCGCAGGCCCTCGAGTCGAGGTGGGAGAGGGAAGGAAGAGCTTGAGCCTCCAATGGATTGCGGCCTTTCACCACTGGGACAGATCCACAAGGGAGCTCATGGAGGCATATGAGAGCCTCAGGGATCAGGTTGCTCGCCTCACCACAACCCTAGAGGCGAGAAACAGGGCCCTGGAAGAGAGCCTAAAAGAGGAAGAGAGGCTGAGGGAGCTCCTCTCAACCATCCTGGAAGCCCTTCCCGTGGGGGTTTTGGTGTGGGACAAAGGTGGGAATCTCCTGAAGATGAACTCCATGGGTAGAAAGCTCCTGGGGCTAGGGGGTTTTGGGGAGGCCTGCTCTCTGGATGATGTGGAGTCGGTTTGCGACCTCGGGGAAGTGCTCCGAGAGCTCATCTCCTGCGCCTCGAGGGGCCAGTCATCCTCCAGGGAAACATCCATCCCTTCGCAAAATGGGGCAGTGCGCCACCTTCTCCTCAGGTCCACTCCCTATGGGGAACCCAATGGGGCCCCCATAGGAGGGGTGGTGACCATCGAGGACATCACGGATCTCAAGAACCTCCAGGAAGAGATCGCTAGAAAGCAAAGGCTCGCAGCCATGGGGGAGATGGCAGCGAACATCGTCCACGAGGTGAGGAACCCCCTGGGTGGGATAAAGCTCATGGCCTCCCTCATGGTGGAGGAAGAGAGAAAGGAGACCAGGGCAAAGATATCGGCCCAAATAGAGGACGCCCTGGGCTCCCTCGAAGGGCTCCTCAAGAACCTCCTTCATTTTGCAAGACCCATAAAACCCAGGACCAGGCCTCTCGATCCCATGGGAGTCCTCTCCGATTGTCTCAACTTCATAGGACCCCTGGCCGAGCAAAAGAAGGTGAGGATATGGCTTGAGGAGAAGGAGCTTGGATGTCTCGTTGAGGCCGACTGCGAGTTGCTCAAACAGGCAATTTTCAACATACTCCTCAATTCCTTGCAGGCCATGCCCCAGGGAGGCGACATAAGGGCGTGGATAGATACTGCAGAGGAAGTGGCCCAAAAGTGGGTGGAGATCATCCTCGAGGATACAGGGACAGGAATTCCATCCCACGTTCTTCCAAAGGTCTTCGATCCCTTCTTCACGACCAGGGCCGAGGGCTCTGGTCTGGGACTCAGCATAGTTCACAACATTGTGGTCTCTCACGGAGGAAGCGTAAGGATCGAATCAGAGGAAGGAGTCGGAACCAGGGTGAAGATCAGGATACCCAGAGCGCAGAAGAACACAGGGGAGCTTGTGCCATGAGACAGGCTAGGATCTTGATTGTGGAGGACGATCCCCACATGAGAGAGGGGCTCACGGCCTCTATCGAGAAAAAAGGCCACAAGGTGGAGGTGGCCTGCGATGCCCTAGAGGCGAAGCTCAAATTGGCGGGCCAGGGCTTCGATCTTGTCATAACAGACCTTCGTATGCCCAAGGGATCCGGCATGGATGTCCTCGATTGCACCAGGGACCTTCAACCAGCTACGCCTGTTGTGGTGATAACGGCTTACGGGACCGTGGAAAAAGCAGTGGAGGCGATGAAAAAGGGAGCTGTGGACTTCATCCAGAAGCCCTTTTCCCTGACGGATCTCTGGGA
>JAPWUY010000049.1 GCA_028275295.1 Thermodesulfobacteriota bacterium
AGTTCCCTTGCCTCGGGTCTTGTCATGTGCATCTTCCAGTTTCCGGCTATGAGCGGCACCCTCATCCCATCATCTCCTCCTCTTGGAACATCTCAAGAGGGCCTCCACACCAGGAAGCTTCCTCCCCTCGAGCAATTCCACGAAGGCCCCTCCGCCAGTGGATATGTAGGAGATGCCCTCAGCGTATCCACTCTGGTGAGCAGCTGCATCCAGGTCACCTCCCCCTAGGATGCTGAAGGCCTTGCTTTGAGCCACGGCCTTGACCAGCTCCTTTGTCCCAGTGCTGAAGGGCTCCAGCTCGTAGACCCCCATGGGCCCGTTCCACACAATGGTCTTGGCGTCAGAGATCACCTCTGAAAAAAGGGCAATGGATGCTGGCCCTATGTCCAAGGCCATCCACCCGGCTGGGATCTCCTGAACTGGCCTCACCATCCTCTCTGCCTTGTCCGATTTCTCAGGAGCAACGACGCAGTCAACTGGCAGATACAGTTTGAGCCCCTTCCTCTTGGCCCTGGCCATTATTTTCGCCGCCTGGGAGAGGAGTTCCTCTTCCACGAGGGATGCTCCCGTATCTATGCCCTTCGCCCTCAAGAACGTGTATGCGAGGGCACCGCCTATGATCACCTTATCCGCGATCTTCATGAGCCTGTGGACCGCTCCCAGTTTGTCTGCCACTTTCCCCCCTCCCAGGATTGCCACAAGGGGCCTCGCTGGGGCCTCGAGGGCCTTCTCCAGGGCCTCGAGCTCTCTCTTCATGAGCAATCCTGCGGCACACAAGGGGGAGAATTTCACTATGGCCTCTACCGACGCATTGGCCCTGTGGGCCACGGCGAACCCGTCGTTCACGTAAATGTCAAGTAGCTTGGCCAACTCCCTGGCAAAGCCATCGTCATTGGCCTCTTCCTCGGGATGGAATCGAAGGTTTTCCAGCATCAGGACCTGGCCTTCCTCCATCTGAGAGACCATCCTTTCCACCTCTGGCCCGATGCAGTCCGGAGCCAGATGCACCTCCCTTTGGAGCAGTTCCGACAACCTCTTGGCACACGGGGCCATGGTGAACCTCTTGTCGGGTTTTCCCTTCGGTCTTCCCAGATGCGAGGCGACTATCACTTTGCCTCCCCTCTCGAGGGCCATCCTTATGGTAGGCAGAGCACTCCTTATGCGGGTGTCGTCCGTGATCTCGCCCCTTTCATCTATGGGGACATTGAAATCCACCCTTATGAATACACGCTTTCCCTTTAAATCCATCTCCTCCAGGCTAGGCACTTTCATGGAGACCCTCCCCAGCTTCATTGTCCCGCGAGGCAAAACCGATGCTAGTCGGGATCTCGAAAAGAATCAAGGGTGAATTTGGCCCGAGTTGCAGGGGGCCTTTTCAGGTGATATATTTACGACATCGGGGAATAGCGAACAATGAGAGCTCTCAACCGCCCGTGTGCTCAGGAGTTCTCCGAAGCCCCACTTCCAGGGCCAAGGTGAAAAAATTCGAGGACGAAAGGAGGTCTTCATGGCAATTCGCGTAGGGATAAACGGATTCGGGAGGATAGGTAGGACGGTTTTCAGGGCGGCATTGCTGGATCCAGAGTTCTCGGACATAGAGATAGTGGCCATAAACGATCTCACGGATAACGCTACCTTGGCCCACTTGCTCAAATACGACTCGGTCATGGGCACCTTGCGTCACGAGGTGAAGGCAACGGATAAAGGGCTCGTGGTGGATGGGAAGCTAGTCGTTGTCTACGAACAGAAGGATCCGTCCGCCATACCTTGGAGGGACCATGGAATCCAGTACGTGGTCGAGGCGACGGGGAAATTCACAGATGCTCACCAGGCCAGGGCCCATCTGGATGCGGGGGCCGAGAGAGTTGTCATCACAGCCCCAGCCAAGAACGAGGATGTGACAATAGTGATGGGAGTCAACGAGGACGATTACGACCCATCGAAGCACTATATAGTCTCCAACGCTTCCTGCACCACCAATTGTCTCGCCCCTGTTGCCAAGGTCCTCCTCAATAGATTCGGAATCGTCCGAGGCCTGATGACAACGGTGCACTCCTACACCAATGACCAGCAGCTCCTGGATTTTCCCCACAAAGACCTGAGGAGGGCCAGGGCAGCGGCCCTTTCCATGATACCCACCAAGACGGGGGCAGCTTCGGCCGTGGCCTTGGTGATCCCCGAGCTCAAGGGAAAGTTCGATGGCTTGGCTGTGAGGGTTCCCACACCCAACGTCTCCCTAGTGGATCTTGTAGCGGAGTTGGAGCAAGAGGCCACTGTCAAGGAAGTGAACGAGGCCCTGAAGGAGGCCTCCAACAGGTATCTGGCTTACACGGAAGAACCCCTCGTGTCCATAGACTTCCAGGGAGATAGCCACTCGGCCATAGTCGACGGTCTATCAACCAGGGCCATAGGGAAGATGGTCAAGGTGATGGCCTGGTACGATAACGAGTGGGGCTATTCCAATAGGGTCCTGGAC
The DNA here is from genome assembly GCA_028275295.1 of Thermodesulfobacteriota bacterium. GTDB lineage: Bacteria > Desulfobacterota > Desulfocorpusculales > Desulfocorpusculum > Desulfocorpusculum > JAPWUY01. The sequence continues at coordinate 2,477 of JAPWUY010000049.1, forward strand.
TTGATAAAGCACATGCATTCCAAGAGGCCAGCTTGAGCCTTTGAAGGGGGGAGCCTGCCAGGATAAGAAGGCGGAAGGCTTCTCCCCCGGTCCTGGAACAGGACAAGGGCCTCCCAAGCCCCTATAGCGAGAAGGAAAGGATCCCATGATATCCAAGACTGATGGGCCCAAATCCCTCCTGGAAGAATCGGAAGCCCTGAGGAGAAATCTAGCTGAGACCGCAGTGTCCGAGATAAAGATAGACCCAAGGTACCTCGTCCTCAGGGAGACCGTGAAGGACTATAGGGGTCTGGCCAAGGCAGTGGATTCCCTTCTTTTCGAGCTCAACCACCCTTTCAGGAACTGGCGAGTGATTATTCCCGAGCTGAGGAGCTTCGCCCTCAAGAACCTGGGCTTCTATGGCCGACACAAGAAAGGGCCTCAGGCCGTCGAGCTCATCCTCGGGGTATTTCTGGAGGCAGCCTCTGAGGCGAGGAGGACTGAGATCCAATCTCAGGCTCTGGAGTCCATGCTCTCCTACATGGAGAAGGTGGTCCAGACATGTCTGGACGGCTCCTCGGATGATTACGGGAAGGTTCTCTCCAAGACCTTCGAGAACCTGAAAGCGCTGCCTCCCAAACAGAAGGGCATCCTGGCCCGGAACTACCACCCCATGAAGAGAATAGCGGCGGAGCTCCTCTCAAGAAGGCCCATGGGGTTCGACTTCAGGGCCATGAACCATGTCCTGACGGAACTTCTCCGGATAAATTACGAGGAATGGCTGAAAGAGGCGGATCCCATCCAGTGGTTCGTGGAAGAGTTCGGCCATCTTCCTCCCCATGGCTCCCTGAGGGAGAACTTGGAAGAGTTGTCCCACAGGAATCTCATCCAATTGATGAGGAGACTCGACTCTCGAGACGGAAACCGGGAGGAGACGGAAATCACCAGGGAGCTTCTCTCCTTGCCAGGACATCTGGATCTCGTGCGGAAGTACAAGGAATTGCCAGAGGAGGCAGCCAGGATGATGGTCTCCTCGCCTCAAGCTGTGGCCGATCCCCTCAGGGATGGAAGGATACTGGTGCTATTCAAGATAATGGAGACCTCTCGGCTCGCCGAGATTCACGAGGAGACCCTGAGGGAGATCCAGCGGGCCCTTACGGGAATGATCCGCAGCGAGCCTGCCGAGAGGCTCGAGAGCCTTCTCGTCAAGACCTTCTGGCTCCTCAAGGAGAACGTGGTCAACTATCCCAGAACAGCGCTCCAGTGCATCCACGCCATAGGTCAGGAGGTATTCCAGAAGGGCCAGTCGAGGCTAGTGGAGGTTTTCCTGGAAGAGGTTGTCAGATTTGGCTTCCAGCCTCCTGATGTGAGAGGTGTCGACACCGAATGGCAGTGGCTGTGCAATCCCAATCACCTCTTGAATATCAGGATATGGCTTGATCTCATCTGCTTGCAGCCCAAGTGGTGCACCACCCTTCTTTCAGCCCTGATAATCAATCTCAAGCTTGCAGGCACCTGTATAAGAGACACCGACCTTTTCCAGAAGGACATAAGCAAGCTCCTGAGAAGCGATATCGCCCCCCTCTATAATCTGGTGAAGCAGCTCACAAAGCTCATTCCCGCTTTCTTCAACGAGATAGGGGCCGAGGGTCTCCTCAGGGATGTCTCCACCGAGGTGGATGAGATCCACCGAAGAAGGGACCCCATCATCCATTTCCTTCGCAAGCAAAGCCACGTGGAAAGCAGTAACCTCATAGTGGAGTTCATAGAGGAGATCTTCAACTTCTGGAACACCCTGGACAAGAAGTGCCTCAGGAATTTCCTCCCAGAGGAGACCCTCGCACAGGTGGACGAGAACTCGACATTGGTCCTGGAACCCCACAGGATCGTGAGGGCCCTTTTCCAAGAGCACTCCTTATCTGGGGCCAAAGGTCTTTTGTCCTTGAGGGAAGAAGAGGTCGAGGGAACCATATCTTCTGTGGAGGGGGTTTCGGAGGAGGAGAGGAAGAGGGTCCTACTTCTCTTCAGGATGTATAGGCTCGTCTACCAGAAGTATTACCTGGGTTACCAGGAGATTCGCTACCACCTGAGTCAGGCCAAGGCCCATGGCTTCAGCGGACTGGACAGGTTGGAGGAGGTTCTCGAGAGGGATGATCCAGAGGAGTGCCTGGAGGCCATTTTGGACTATCTCGAAAAACTCAAGGAGATAATCCTCTCGCCCGAGACCTTCGAGGTCACAGAGGACATATACCACAAGAGGCACATAGCCGCGGATATCCCCTCCATGTACGGGAGATATCACGAGAAAAAGTTCGATGCCTTGGGCCTTTCCTTCAGGTTGGAGAATCTGGCCAATGTTTATTTCGAGAGGCTCATAGAGTCGGTTAACCTCTCTTTCATAACCAGGGCGGTCTTCTTCAAGATCGTCAAGTGCATAAGGCTTTTCATGAGGGCCATGCAGATAGACGGGATATCCTCCCAGAGGCTCGAGGCTTACATGGACCTCCTGGAAAAATCCCTGGAGATGAGGAGGTTCACCTATACCCAGTATCTCGACATCCTCAGGGGGCTCTCCGAGGGGGTGAAAGACATCCTCAATGTGTACTACACCGATGTTCACAAGGACACCTTGGAGGTGGTCATCCGCTCCCTTGGCCCCAGACATATCCTCCCCAAGTACCTCGGTCACGGCAACGATGGGGACGAAGACGCCCTGGTTCACAGGATATCCGAGCAATTTTTCAGGGACTTGGTCTCGAGCACCTTCGGCCTCCAGTACCTGGACAACTTCCTCACTAGGATCCACCAGACCCTCGCCCTTCAGAAGGAGACCCTCTCTGAGGCTGACCTAGACCTTCTCATGACCTACGACCCCGAGAGGGTCCTCTCCGACATCCACGCTCCAAGGAAGCTCACGCGCGACCCGATCCACTTGGGCTCCAAGGGGTACAACCTGGTTCTCCTGGCAGAGGCCGGAGTGAGGGTTCCCCCCGGCTTCATAGTGACGAGCGAAGTGGCCAGGTGCCACAGGATCGTTCTGAACTTTCCCCAGGCCCACGAGGATTTCGTGTCCCGCATAAGGGACGGCATTCGCCGCCTCGAGGAACTGACGGGAAAGAGGTTCGGTGATCCCAGCTGTCCTCTCTTGGTCTCCGTGAGAAGCGGCTCGACCATATCCATGCCCGGCATGATGGACACCCTCCTCAATGTGGGGATAAACGAGGAGATAGCTCAAGGCATGGCCAACTCCACTCGTAACCCTTGGTTCGCCTGGGACAACTACAGGCGCTTCCTTCAGTCCTGGGGGATGTCCTTCGGGATGGAAAGGGAGGTGTTCAACGAGATAATGAGGGAGTGGAAAGCCCGCTTCGGTGTCGAGAAGAAGAGACAGTTCACGGGCGAACAAATGCAGAAGATGGCCATGGCCTACAGGCGAGCTTTGGAGGAGAGCGGCATAGCAGTGGAGGAGGACCCATGGAGGCAACTGGAGACAGCCATCCACAGGGTGATTTACTCCTGGAACTCACCCAAGGCCAAGGATTATAGGGAGATCATGGGGATATCGGACGATTGGGGCACGGCTGTCATAGTCCAGGCCATGGTCTTCGGAAACCTGGGGCCAAAGGCCGGAAGTGGGGTCCTCTTCACAGCGAATCCCACAAGGAGGATGCGGAGGGTAGTCCTCTGGGGAGACTACACCCCCATGAACCAGGGAGAGGACATAGTAGCCGGTCTGGTGACCACCTTCCCCATATCCAACGAGCAGAGGGAGGAGTCTGGAAGGGGGGGTGAGGTCACCCTCGAGGACGAGTTCCCTGAGATTTACAGGGCTCTTTTGGATCTGGCCAAGATGCTGGTTTACGAGAAGGGCTGGAATCCCCAGGAGATAGAGTTCACCTTCGAGGGGCCCGAGGCTTCTCAGCTTTACATCCTTCAGACCAGGGACATGGTGACAATGAGGAGGAGGGAGACTGTCCCTGTGTTCGTATCGTCACCTGAACTACACGAGCACTATCTGAGCAAGGGAACAGGGGTCAGTGGAGGAGCCCTTTGCGGAAGAGTGGTCTTCACCCTCGAGGACATAAGGAAGTGGAGGACTCTGGAGCCCCAGACCCCCTTGATCCTGGTTCGCTCGGACACGGTCCCCGATGACATAAAGGAGATCTCCCTCACGGACGGCCTTCTCACTGCCAAAGGTGGCCAGACTTCCCATGCGGCCATAGTGGCGCTGAGATTGGGAAAGACTTGCGTTGTGGGGACAGGGGGTCTTACGGTCCTGAGCGAGAAGGGACCGTGTAGGATCCATGGGGTGACGGTGAAAGAGGGCGATTTCCTGAGCCTAGATGGGAGAAGCGGCTCCGTGTACCTGGGTCGCCATCCCATCGAGCAGAAGGCTGTAACCAGCACTTCGACGAATATCGAAATGGGGAGGTGATGGAAATGGATCTCACGGCCAAGGATCACCCCTTCCTTTCCATCAATCAGGAAAAGCTGCCCATGGCATTGGGGATAAACGGGCTGGGGCGAATAGGAAAACTCACCCTTTGGCACCACGTTGCCAGGAGATCCTTCGAGGAGCTCGTGGTGAATGTGGGAAGAGATGTGGGAAAGGGCCTCGAAGACATAGCCGACTATATCCTCAGGGATAGCACCTACGGCCCCTTGGACAGATTCCTCTTCGGATTCAGAGGGGGAAGGGTCATAGAGGAGCTGGACGAAGCCAAGGGCACCATGAAGGTGAATGGAGTCCCGGTGAAGATCTTGAGACAGAGCAGGGACCCAAAGCAGATCCCTTGGAAGGAGAACAAGGTCTCCCTGGTTGTGGACTGCACTGGTGCATTCACTGATCCCACCTCCCCTCCAGATGCACCCAAAGGAAGTCTGAGGGGCCATCTGGAGGCAGGGGCCCAAAAGGTGATCCTCTCTGCCCCTTTCAAGATCAAGGACAAATCCCTCTCCATGCCTGAGGACGCTGTCACAACCATCCAGGGAATAAACGAGGACGACTTCGACCCGAATCGCCACAAGCTGATATCCACAGCCTCTTGCACCACGACCTGTCTGGCCTTCATGATGAGACCCATGCTGGACCACTTTGGGGCAGATGCCATACTCACGGCCTCGATGGTCACGGTCCACGCTGCAACGGGAAGCCAGGAGGTCTTGGATAGGCTGCCAGATGCCAACGCCAAGGATCTGAGAAAGAACAGGAGCACCTTCAACAACATAATTCTCACCACAACTGGGGCCGCAGATGCGTTGGCCCTTGTCATGCCACAGATGAGGGGAATAGGATTCATGGCCGAATCCGTGAGGATCCCCACCAACACAGGCTCCCTCGTTATCCTGGTGCTCAACATCCAGGATCAGGACCCCTCCAATCCCATAAGGAGGAATCTGATAAACTCCATCTACAAGAAGGCAGCGGAAGGCTACCTGAGCAAGTATCTCGCTTACACGGACAAGCAGAATGTCTCGGCAGATGTGATAGGCACAGCAGCAGCGGCCATCATAGAGGGCAAGGAGACCCACACCAGGACCGCGAATCTGAGGGTGAACTTGAGGACTGTGTGCGCTGTTCCCCAGGAGTCCATGAAGGGATTGGAGGGTGGGTTTCTGGAGGTGCCCATAACTCAGGTGGTCGTCTATGGCTGGTACGACAACGAGCTGGGCTCGTATACCCACATGCTGGGCGAGAGGACCTTAGGAATCGCCCGAAGCATGCTGTGACCCCACAGACCCAATGCTCCTGAGAAAGATCCTCCTGGGAGCCCCAGTCCTGGTATTGGGGCTCCTCATCCAATCAGTCCTTTGGGTCCCCACCTACGAGGAACAGACCAGGGGCAATCCCCGGAGATTGGTCCAGTTCGTGACGGGTTCCTTGGGCGATGCCAGCTTGCTCAATCCCATCCTGGCCGCAGATAGCGCGAGCAGCGAACTGGCTGGCTTGATTTTCGAGGGCCTTGTGGACAGGGATGAGGAGCTCCGCTTCAGGGGAAGGCTGGCGGAAAGGTGGGAGATAGAGGAGGAGGCGAGCTTCCTGATTCACAGACCTCCTAAGGGGTGCGAGGGGATGTCCATGGAGGATCTCTTCCAGTGGCTCCAGGGAAAATTGGGCTCCTGGCCTCAGGTGAAAAGAGTGGAAATCAGTCCTGGTGAGGAGAGACGGGAGACAGTGGAGGTCTCAGAGGCAGGGACGCGCAGGAAGGTAGGGGTGAGGATCTCCATTCCTCC
>JAPWUY010000050.1 GCA_028275295.1 Thermodesulfobacteriota bacterium
TGGTGGATGGTCTTCAAGGAGATGGAGAAGGACCTCAAGCGGCAGAAAAAGTTTGACGAGGCGGCCTGGATCTCGACGGTTTCCAAGAAGGCAGTTGAAGTAGCGTACAACTTTTACGGGATAGAGGCCAAAAGCGTCTCCGAAACGGTCCTTCCCATGGCCTTTTCCTTGGTCTTCTACGTCATCTATACCATGTGGTGGGGATATGCGATACTGTTTCTGTGCGAAGGAGTGGGCCTTCAGATGAAGCCAGGTGCCAAGAAAGAGGTATGAAGGTGGCCTGAATAAGGAGGGAGCCCCCCGGGCTCAGCGTTATGTCTCCATTGGCCAAGGTTCTCAAAAAGGTTCTCCATTGGAGACGGGATAAACAGGATACTTCCACGGACCCGGAGAGCCTTCAGGGGCTGTTCAGGGCGAGGTACCACAGCTTCAGGTTGCTTCTCACGGCCAACTCCAGGGCCCTGGAAATGATGTCGGAAATGGAGAGGGCAGCTCGGGGGGACAGACCCTTTGGCATGAGCTTTGTCAGGGCTCAGGTCACCGGAGTTTGCGTCAATGTGTTCAGGATGATAAAGCACCTGGACGAACTGGCCCCAGGAAAATACAAGGCCCTCTTCCACCGCTTTCACGATATCCAACAAAGGATCAACCAGGAACTTGCCCCTCAAGGAATACCCGTTGCTCATCGATTGACCTATCCCTTGGAAGTTGTGACAAGGGAAATGGCCGACATAGTGGGAAGCAAGATGGCGAACCTGGGCGAGGTGAGGATATTGGGCCTGAGGGTGCCGCCTGGGTTCGTGATCTCCACATTGGCTTACAAGCGCTTCATGGAGGAGACAGACCTCCAAAGTGAAATCGACAGAAGGCTCCAATCCGCAGAACTCGACCATATGGCAACTCTTTATGGCCTCAGCGCTTCAATTCAGCAGCTGATACTGAGGACGCCTGTGCCCGATGAGGTAGCCGAGGCGATAATAGAGGCATACGGGGAGTTGGAGGAAAAGGCTGGAAGGGGTATCAGGGTCTCCATGAGAAGCAGTGCCTTGGCCGAGGACGTGGAAGGGACCTCGTTCGCCGGCCAGTACAAGAGCCTCCTCAATGTGAGCAAGGAGAGCTTGATAGATGCTTACAAAGAGATCCTCGCTAGCAAATATGGGGTTGCGGCAATCGCCTATCGCCAAAGCAGGGGCCTCAGGGACGAGGACATAGCCATGTGCGTCGGATGCATGGCAATGGTTCCAGCAGTGGCAAGCGGTGTGGTGTATTCCAGAAATCCCCTCCACATCAGTGACGACTCCATCTTCATCAACTCGGCATGGGGCCTGCCCAAGACCGTGGTGGACGGAACCGTGGATCCAGATCTTTTCGTGGTGGCAAGAGGGGATCCCCTCAGGCTGGTGCACAAGGAGATAAGGCACAAGAAGGTAACCTTTGTCTGTTATCCCGAGGAGGGGGTGTGCCGTGTAGATCTCACAGGGGAGATGGCCAATGAGCCCTCCATCAGCGAGGAGAAAGCCTTGGAACTTGCCCACATAGCAATTCGTCTGGAGGAGCATTATGGGGCCCCACAGGACATAGAGTGGGCCATGGACATGGATGGCCGAATTTACATATTGCAGTGCAGGCCATTGAAGCAAGGAGAGGTTTCTCAGACCATAGGGGGACCGGGGGACCCGGAGCTGGAGGATAGGATCCTATTTGCTGGAGGCTCCACAGCGAGCCCAGGGGTGGGTAGCGGAAGGGTCTTCTGGGTAAGAAAGGATGCGGATCTTCTTCGGTTTCCCGAAGGCGGGGTGCTCGTGGCTCCTCAGGCAGTGCCCAAATGGGCCTCGGTTCTGGGAAAGGCTGCGGCAGTAGTTACCGAGCACGGCAGCATAACGGGTCACCTGGCCAATGTGGCCAGGGAATTCGGCGTGCCAGCCCTTCTGGGAGTGGGCGAGGGAATAAGAGGGCTCCAGGATGGGATGGTCGTGACTGTGGATGCCGATGGCCGAAGGGTTTACAGAGGGGTAGTGGAAGGCCTTTTGATGCGAAAACAAAAGCCCAGAAGCTTGATGGAGGGAAGCCCGGTCCATAGGACGTTGCTGCAAGTGATGACCCACATAATCCCCCTCAACTTGGTGGACCCTGACAGTCCCCTCTTCAGGCCAGAAAAATGTCAGACCCTCCACGACATAACCCGATTCTGCCACGAGAAATCCATCGAGGAGATGTTCTCCTTTGGGAAGAAGCACAACCTCCCCGAGCGGGCGAGCAAACAGCTTTTGTGTGAGGTGCCCATGCAATGGTGGGTGCTGGACCTAGGGGATGGAGTGGAGGGAGGGGGAAACGGAAAGTTCGTGAGGCTCGAGGAGATCCGCTCGATCCCCATGCTTGCCCTCTGGGAGGGAATAACGGCAGTGCCGTGGGAGGGTCCGCCTCCTGTGGATGCCAAGGGATTCATGTCGGTCATGGTCCAGGCTACAACAAACCCGGCCCTGGATCCAGCCCTTCACTCCCCGTACGCCAACAAGAACTATTTCATGATCTCTCGGGACTTTTGCAGCCTCAGCTCCAGATTTGGGTTTCATTTCTCGGTGGTGGAGGCCCTTGTGGGGGAGAGACCACAGGAGAATTACATAAGCTTTCAGTTCAAAGGAGGGGCAGCGGATCTGCCGAGGAGGGCGGGCAGGGCGGTCTTCGTGGCTGACATTTTGAGGCGCTACGGATTCAGGGCGGAGGTCAAGGAGGATGCTGTATTTGCAAGGCTCGATGGTGGAGAGGAAGAGTTCATGCGAACGAGGCTCAAGATTTTGGGTTACTTGATCATCCACACTCGTCAGCTGGACATGGTCATGGCAAATCCAGCCAGGTTCAGAATCCATAGGGAGAAGATCTTGAGGGACTTGGAATCCTTGACAATGGAGGCCCAAAAGCCCGAAGCGGCGATTCTCAGGGATGGGAGAAGCTGAGGTAACCCCCCTTCCCATGACCCTGGGGGTTCTCCTCAGTCCTCTGGCGATGGGGCCTCCCTGAAGGTTATCTTCTCCCTCATGGAATCAGCCACGCTGTAGCCAGCATCCAATGCCTTCAGGAAGATCTCCTCCAAGCCCCTGGGCGCCCTTTCCCTAACCGCCATCCTCATCGCCTCTATGGTCACATGGGGACAGAGGACCGCTATTGCCCCCAGGGAGACTATGTTGGCCATCTGTCCTTTCCCCGTGGCCTCTAAAGCTATCCTCTTCAGGGGCAGAGGCGCTATCCATCCCTCAGGCATCTGGGTAACCATCTCTGGATCCAGGAGCACTATGCCTTTGGGCTTCAATAGCTTTGCCCCTTCGTCGCATCCTTGCTGGGTGAATGGCACCAGGAGATCCAGGGCAATGGGTTTGGGATGATCTATCTCCTCCTCGCTTATTACCACTTCTGCGTTGCTGTTCCCACCCCTCACCTGGGGCCCATAGCTCACGGTCTGGACCACATGCCTGCCTCCAAAAAGCCCAGCAGCCTCAGCCAATATCATCCCCGCAAGCACAACTCCCTGTCCCCCAGTGCCGCTGAAGCGAACCTCATAGCGCTGCGCAGCCATCTCTCATCCTCAGTAGATCTGATGGGATTCCAACATCTTGGATATCTCCTGGGGATCAATCCTGTAGGGGACCCCCTCCATTGCCCTCTTTCTCACCTTCTCGTACTCGCTCTGGTAGTCGGGCATGTCCCTATCTACCAGGACACCTATTCTGAATTTCCCCTGGAGCTCCTCGGGTCTCATCTTCTTTGCCCTCTCCACCGCAACAGCATGCTCGGCCATCCACCTCATGCTCTCCACTGCATCGCCCAAGAAGTTGAGCTTTCCAAAATGGGTCGGACAGTGGCTTATCACTTCCACGACTGCGAAGCCGACCTTCTCCATCGCCCTCTGGAAAAGCTTGTCCAGGAGATTCACGTGGTAGATGGTCCCCCTGGCCACCAAGCTGGCTCCTGCTGCCTCAACGAGCCTGGCGATGTCGAAGGCATGCTCCGCGTGTCCGTATGGGGATGTGCTGGCCCTGAGGCCGTGGGGAGTGGTGGGGGAGGACTGTCCACCGGTCATTCCGTAGATGTTGTTATTGACTATGATGGCCGTCAGATCCACGTTTCTTCTCGCCGCATGGATTAGATGGTTACCTCCTATGGCCGTGGCGTCCCCGTCTCCCATGATCACGATGACCTTGAGATGGGGCTTGGCCAGCTTTATCCCCGTGGCGAAGGTCAGGGCCCTTCCGTGGGTCGTATGGAGGGTGTTGAAATCCACGTAGACCGGAAGCCTCCCCGCACAGCCTATGCCCGAGACGAGGACCACCTCGTCCTTGGACAAGCCCAGGGCGTGAACCGTCCTGATAAGGGATCCGAGCACTATTCCATTGCCACAGCCAGGACACCACACATGGGGGAACTTCTTGTCGTGGCGAAGGTAATGATAGATGAGTCTTCTCTCCTCGTTCATCTGGACTCCTCCAGAATGGGCTCCAGGATCTCGTTGGGGGTGAGGAGCCTGCCCAGAGCCTTGCTCACGGTGAGGACCTCACCTCTGCCTCTCACCACCCTTTTGACCTCTCGGGAGATCTGACCCATGTTCATCTCCGGAACGAGGAAGACCTTGCATCCCTTAAGGGCCTCCTCTATGGCCCTTCTGCAGAAGGGCCAGATGGTGATCAACCTCACCAACCCCACCTTCTTTCCCTTTTCCCTGGCTTCCAAGACCGCCCTCTTCGCTGCCCTGGCCACGGATCCGTACGCCACGATGCAGATATCCGCGTCCTCCATCTGAAAGGTGTCCCAGGTCTGGATGTCGTCGAGATGGCTCCATATCTTTCTGAAGAGCCTGGCCATGAATGGCTCTATCTCGTCCTCCCTTAGGGTTGGAAACCCTCGCACATCGTGGGTGAGGCCTGTGACATGGTACCTGTAACCTTCACCGAAAGGCGCCATGGGAGGCACACCGAATGACGTGTCCTCGTAAGGGATATACCATTCTGGCGGAACGCTTGGTTTCACCCTGTCGAAGATCTCGAGGGAGGAAGGATCTGGGAGCACGACGTTTTCCCTCATATGCCCCACCACCTCGTCCATGAGGAGGATCACAGGGGTGCGATACTTTTCCGAAAGATTGAAAGCCCGCACAGTGAGCTCGAAACATTCCCTGACGCTCCATGGGGTAAGGGCGATTATGGGGTGATCTCCATGGGTCCCCCACCTTGCCTGCTGGACATCTCCTTGGGATGGACTGGTGGGTAGTCCTGTGCTCGGCCCTCCCCTCATCACGTTCACTATGACGCAAGGGACCTCTGCCATGCAGGCAAATCCGATATGCTCTTGCATCAGGGAGAAACCGGGCCCGCTTGTGGCTGTCATCGCCTTCACACCGGCCAGAGAAGCCCCTATTACAGCTCCCAAGCTGGCTATCTCATCCTCCATCTGAATGAATGTTCCTCCGACCGCTGGCAGTCTGTACGAGAGCACTTCGGCTATCTCCGATGAAGGGGTTATGGGATAGCCGGCATAGAAACGACAACCAGCAGCTATGGCCCCCTCTGCGCATGCCTCATTGCCCTGAATGAGCTTTGGCCTCCTCTCTTCCTCGCCTCCCATTCTCCTCCTTCCCCCCGTCCTCCACAACCTCGATGGCGAAGTCCGGGCACCTGAGCTCACAAAGCCTGCACAGGACACATGCCTCTTTCTCCCTCCACCTGGGATAACCCCTGGGATCCTTCTCCAGGGCCTCCTTGGGGCAGAATGAGACGCATATCCCACACCTCTTGCACCAGTCCTTGTAGACCCTGAGCTCTTTGACCCGCTTGGATCTTTTAGCGGCCCCTGGCTCTCTCTTGTGCATAAACCCCCCAGAAGATGATCTTCCCTTTCACTCCCTCTTATATACCATACACCCCCTCGAGCCACTAGCCCACGGGCTTCAGCGTGGAAATCACCTTGCCAATCCCAGAAGAGGCATCTCGAGGCCTCGGGCATCTTCTCTCAAAAAGAGAGGCCCTGGGCCTGGAAATGAGGACCTATTCTCTTGCTTCCTTTGTCTTTGCCGAGTATAAAATTCTTGCATTACCAGATGGGAGAAACTGGAGGTTCCAATGGGTCTCAAGGGTCTCAAATGGGCGGCCATAATTAGTTTTCTTTTTTCCATGGCAGTCTTACTGGGTGGAGGCTTTTTTGCCGCCCGTGAGATGCCTCCATATCCTGGAAAAATTCTCGGCCCCGATGGAGATGTAATCGTCTCCAGGGAAGATATCCTCGCAGGGCAGGACGTTTTCCAGCGTTACGGCCTCATGGATCACGGAAGCATCTGGGGACACGGGTCCCAGCGAGGCCCTGAATTTTCAGCATCCACCTTGCACCTCATCTCGAGGGAAGTCAGGGAGCATTTAGCTCGACAAGAGTTCGGCATGGGTTACGAAAACCTGGATCTTTGGAGAAAGGAACTCGTCGACTCCAAGGCCATAGCTGAGATCAAGACCAATAGATACGACCCCGAAAGGGACGTTTTGGTCTTGACGGCTTCCCAAAAGGCGGCCTTTGAGTCAGTGGAAGCCCACTGGGAGAGGATCTTCAAGGACGGCGAGAAGCGGTACGGAATACTGCCCCTTACAGTCCCCACCCAGGAAGAGAGACTGAAACTGGCGAGGTTCTTCTTCTGGACAGCCTGGGTCGCTTCCACCTTGAGGCCCGAAAAGGACCACACTTACACGAACAATTGGCCCGCTGACAGAAGCGTGGGGAACGTCCCCACAACTGCGACATACCTCTGGACTTTGGGGGGCATTTTGGGACTGCTCATCGTCCTTGGGATCTTCGTCTTTTTCATCCATCACTATGGTCTCTGGTACGGACCAGCAAAAGGGGTGCCGTTGGCAGAGAGGCTCGTGGAAATGCCCCTAACTCCCAGCCAGTTCAGGGCCGCCAAGTTCTTTCTCGTTGTGGGGCTGCTATTTCTCGTCCAGACAAATTTCGGCGGGCTCTTGGCTCACTACACTATTCATCCGGCAAGCTTTTACTTCCAGTGGATAGCGAATCTCATTCCTTACAGCTGGGCGAAGAGTTGGCATTTGCAGCTGGCCATATTCTGGATAGCAACGACGTGGGTGGGGACAGCCATATATTTGGCGCCCATTATAGGGGGGATTGAGCCTAGAAGGCAGTCGACTCTGGTCCAGGTGCTCTTCGTCTCCATCCTGCTGGTTGCAGGAGGAAGTCTCCTGGGTGAAGTAGCTGGGATAAAGGGCCTTCTCGGAGAAATGTGGTTCTGGCTGGGCCATCAGGGCTGGGAGTTCCTGGAGCTGGGAAGGCTGTGGCAGATTCTTCTGTTTTTGGGACTGATAGCGTGGCTCGTGATAGTATACAGAGCGATCCACTATCACCAAAAACTGGGTCACAGGGACGATTACAGCTCCCTGATCCTGTTTTACGTCTTCAGTGCGGTCTTGGTGGTAGCGTTTTTCGGGTTCGGACTTCTCTACACCAGGGGGACTCACTTGACCCTAGCTGACTACTGGAGATGGTTCGTGGTCCACATCTGGGTCGAATCCATATTCGAGTTCTTCGGAGTCGGGGTGGTCTCCCTGATACTTGTCAGTCTGGGGCTTGCAACAGCCAGGGCCGCTCTTTTGGTGGCGTACTTCACAGCTGCCATAGTGTTCGTGAGCGGGATCATCGGGACGGCCCACCATTACTTCTGGTATGGCGGCCCCTCTTTCTGGCTCTCCCTGGGTTCGGTTTTCTCCTCCATGGAACCCGTCCCCATGTTCGGGCTGGTTGTGAGGGCGATCCTGGAATACAAGAGCGTGAGGAGGCAGGGAAGGGAATTTCCTTACAGGTGGCCCCTCTATTTCTTGGTGGCCTCATCCTTTTGGAACTTCCTGGGGGCCGCGGTTTTCGGCTTCCTCATAAATCTCCCCATCGTGAACTACTACGAGCATGGGACCTATCTGACCATGAATCATGCGCATGGAGCTTTGTTCGGGGTCTACGGAATGCTTTCCCTGGGCCTTCTCCTCTTTTCCTGGAGGGGACTTGTGAGGAAGGAGCATTGGGACGACAGACTTCTCAAGATATGCTTCTTGGGATTCAACGGTGGCTTACTTCTCCTCACGCTGGGGACCCTCTTTCCAGTGGGAATAATGCAGACGTGGACCGCTTATCAGGAAGGTCTGTGGGCTGCAAGGGATGCGGCCTTCTTTGAGAGGAAAGCAGTGCTGATTCTCGGCACCTTGCGGGTGATTCCTGATCTCACGATCATCCTGGTGGGAGTTGTCCCCCTCCTTTGGTTTCTCATCAAGACTTACCCCCACCTGAAGGCCCAGGAGATAGGAGAGGGCGAATCCGTATGGAAGCGTCTGGGGGTGGAACTGTGAAAAGGACCCACAACGTCCTTTGATCCTTTCTGGCCTGGAAGGATCGAGGACGAACGGCGGAGAAACTCACACCGAGGGAAGTTCTCTAGCCTTTCTGGGAGCTGCCATCCATATGGCAACGCAGGCAACCCAGTACCAGAACAGAGCGACCCAGAATGCCCATTTGTAGTTTCCCGTTGCCTCGAAAATCCGTCCCCCAAGCCACGGTCCAATGCATCCGCCCAGCGCAAAACATAGCCATATGAACCCTATGACAGGTCCCACCTTTGGCCCACGGAATAGGTCCGTCACGGA